>CAZMDM010000190.1:0-9315 GCA_964564775.1 uncultured Desulfonema sp.
CCGTATATCAATATCAAACGGATTCAGCAGAAAATGCCGGATGTGCTGCTGGATAAAATTACCCGTTTTATCCGGGAAACCAAAGCCACGCCTCAAAAAATCGTGTTCGGAATTTCCAAGCAGGTCAGGGAGTTTCTGAAACTACATAAGCCGGAAAGCAAAACTTTGGTTCAGCAGATGATGATCCGTAATGAAACGGCAGAGTTGACGTGGAAAGTCCGATCCAGAGGCGAGAGACTCAGCTTTGTGATCGAGAAAGCGGAATTCAAGCCGCTGCTGTCTTCCACGCTGCTGCGCGAGGAATTGCCAGTGATCCGCTATTCCAACATCGGATTTCAGGATATAGCAGGCAATGTTTCGATCAAAAAGACGCTGAAAGAGATTATCACGGTTCTGAAGCAGCCGGACAAGGTCAAAGAGTTCCGAATTGATATGCCCAAAGGAATGCTGCTCTACGGTACTGAAGGCATGGGAAACACCATGCTGGTCAAAGCCTTTGCCAAAGCAGCCGGGCTACCGTATATTTATGTATCCGGCAGCGAGATTTTCGATCCGAATTATCTGCGTCAGGTCTATCAGAAAGCCAAAAATTTCGCGCCGAGCATTGTGTTTCTGGATGAAATTGATACCAAAGGCATTCTGGAAGGTGTGGTTACTACCATGCCATCGGATCAGCTCACGACAGAGTTGGATGCGATTTCCTCATCGCCCGAAGAATTTGTGTTCACTGTCGCAACAGCTCAGGACAAAAACGCGGTCAGCCCGGAAATTATCGCTCCGGGGCGCATTGATATTTTTGTCGAAGTGCCGGAATTCGATATGGAAGCTAGACGCTTTTTTATCGAAGAAATCCTCAAAAAACCCCATGACGGCAAGATCAATATTGACAAGGTTGTACGATATATTTCCGGCATGAGCGGCTATGATCTGGAGCGCATCGGCAAAGAAGCGTCATTATATGCCATCCGCAAAAACAGCGGGTTCATTACCGAGGATATTCTGATCGAGCAGATCAATAATATCAAATACGGGCATAAGCTGGATACCAAACGCATCCGCAATTTCGAGGAAGAAATCCGGCGCACCGCGTGCCATGAAGCAGCCCATGCAGTCTTGTCCTATATTCTGCTGCCGCATATCAAAATTGAGCAGGTAACCATTGCGCCCCGATATGAGACCCTGGGATTCGTATCCTACAGTGCGGAAGAATTTGCCAATAATGCGACCAAAGAGGAAATTTTCAACAATATCTGTGTGATGCTGGCAGGACGAACCTCTCAGATCCGAAAATTCGGACCCGAAGGCATAGACAGCGGCGCATCCAATGATCTGGAGCAGGCGACATTTTTAAGCTACATTGCCATTGCCAGTATGGGCATGGATGAGGAAATCGGCTATGTTCATGCAGATACGCTTCGGCAGAATGTGAGCAAGCAGATGTTTCAGTCTCAACTGGAACAGCGCATCCGGCATTGGATCAATGAGGCAAAAGCCAAAACCGAAGTGATGGTCGAGCAGAATTGGGAAAAAATCGAAAAGCTTGCAGCAATTCTGGTGGAACAGGAAATTGTAGACGGCGCGGAGCTTGAGAAGATTATGAAGAGTTAAATAAAATCTCAATCAATAACAGGAGCTTTATGGCACGCATAGATGATTATATCCACGCAATAAAAATCGCGGCTGAATCGCTGTCAGCCCAACCTCTTAATTTGCTGTCAGCCCAAGCTGGTTTTGAGATGACAGAGCCGTCTGCGCTGAGAATACCGTTTCTGGACAGGGTATATCGGCTTGAGTATCCGGGATTCGCTTTCAGCGATGAATCTCAGCCGGGCAAACAGATTCCGCTTCAGGAGCAGGTCTTGATCCTGCATTATCTTCAGGGGAAACACAAGCCCGGAATAAGTCATAAATGGATTGCCTATCGGGAGATTCCCGGCGCATCGTTTTATTTCAGCGCATTTGTCAAACGCGCGATTGATCCGTTGAAAAAAACATTCGGAGCCAATGTTGCGGGATTGATCAAAGCCTCCGGTGTATTGGGCGGGAAAAAGTCCGACACCGGAGATGCGGGATTCGAATTTCAGGTATTTCCGAATATTGCCCTGAGAGTGATTTTATGGTCGGGCGATGAGGATTTTCCGCCGGAAGCCAACATCTTATTTCAGGACAGCATCTGTGACATCCTGTCTCCTGAAGATTCTGCATGGCTTGCCGGAATGCTGGTTTATCGTCTGATTGCCATTTCATATCGCTGATGTCTGCCAAACGCTTTTCCAATGTCATCGGATTTGACGATGCTCCTTTTGTCCGTGAAGAACAGAGAAATGTTAAGATAGTCGGTGCGGTGTTTGCTGATTTGCGTTTTGACGGTGTGCTGATCGGTGAAATTGCAAGAGACGGCACGGACGCGGCGGATCGTATGGCAGAACTGATTGAAAACTCCAAATTTTCAGAGCATATTCGGCTGATGATGCTTCAGGGAATTACCTTCGGCGGCTTCAATGTGGCGGATGTGTTCGAATTGTATCGCAGGCTGGATATACCGGTTCTGGTGGTATGCCGGAAGCTGCCGGATATGAATGCTGTCCGAAATGCCCTGATCCATCTTGGTGGAGATTGGCAGAAAAAATGGGCGATTATCGAAAAATTGGGAGAGCCTGAACCGACAGATCATGTTTTTGTTCAACGCGTGGGGATCGGATATGAGAAAGCCCAAGCGGTGATAAAGCATTTTGCAATTCACAGCCATATCCCCGAACCGATTCGCGCCGCGCATCTGATTGCAGGCGCGATTTCAGACGGGCAGAGTCGGGGAAATGTTTGATACCTATCTAAAAATTGTGCCATACATGACTTATATCGCATCTGAAAAACAATTGTACCGAGCGATAAAACGCCCGGATAGAAGCCTGTTTAAGCAGACATAAGCTTTCAGCCCTGAAATTTATTCTGGGGTTTCGGGGAGGATTATGACAGAATATTTTTCAATTTTCATATAATGTTTTTCTTTCAATCTGTTCATCCATTGCCTCGATCAGCGGCACCAGCGTTTTTTTATCTGTGGCAGAAATCGCAATGCCTCCGAAGAGCCTCAGCAATCGTTCAACCTCCTCTTTTTCAACTTTATCCTGCTTATTCAGCACCTGAATCATGGGAATATCTTCCAATTCAAGCTCGGACAAGATGCGCTCTACGGATGCAATCTGATCTTCGAATCTCGGATTGGATATGTCAATGACATGGAGCAGCAAATCCGCATTTTCAAGCTCTTCCAAAGTTGCCCGAAATGCCACCATCAGGTCTTTGGGCAGATCGCGGATAAATCCGACCGTATCCGTAAGAATGACTTCGGTATCCCGAGGAAATCTCAGGCGGCGGCTGGACGGATCAAGCGTGGCAAACATGCGGCTTTCCGCCAGAACCTGACTTTGGGTCAGGGTATTGAGCAGCGTGGATTTGCCTGCATTGGTATAACCGATAATCGAAATCACCGGCATATCTTTTTTATTGCGTTTTGCTTTTTGCTGCTTGCGCTGTTTTCTGACGGTTTCCAACTGCCCGCTGATATGATGAATGCGTTCTCTGGCTCTTCGCGGATGGATTTCCAGTTTGGTTTCACCGGGACCGCGCCCGCCGATGCCGCCGGTAAGTCTTGACATAGCGGTATTCTTCATGACCAAGCGCGGCAGAAGATACTTCAATTGCGCCAGTTCCACCTGAAGCTTGCCTTCTCTGGATGTGGCGCGCTGAGCAAAAATATCTAAAATCAACTGAGTCCGATCAATGACTTTGAGATCGTCAATGCGGTCTGTAATCGAGCGCATCTGAGACGCGTTGAGTTCCTGATCGAAAATAATCAGAGTCGCGCCTTTCTGAATCGCCATAAAAATCATTTCCTGAAGCTTGCCGCGCCCCATCAGAAATCGGGAATCGGTTTTTTTGCGCTGTTGCAATACAATTCCCACCACACGGATTCCGGCGGATAGCGTCAACTCTTCCAATTCTGCCAGAGAATCATCTGCTTTGGCTTTGGATTCGGTGGAAACGCTGACCAGCAACGCGCGGTCTTTGCCTTTATCCGCATCATATAATCTGCGAATCTGCGCCATTTCATCTTCAAGCGCGGAAATCAGCGATACGCAGCCGATATTCAGAGATTCGCCTTTCAGATGATCAAGAAGCCGGTAGGGGATTCCATCTGTTGCGGAAGGCAGTATATGCGCGGCATCAAGATAGCGAAACATTCCGCCATCATCGGAATTGATCGCAGCCATCATATCCAGTCTCAGCATGAGCAGATCGGACATATCGTCATCACTGAGCGGTTCCTGCTTCAGATGGGTGTGAATGCAGCGCAAGCCTCTGAGCCGTCCCGGAGAAGTGCGGAAATTGCCAGAAGTGTCCGGGATCACGATTTTCTGTGCATCTCCGACAATCACATATTCCACATTGCCTTTGCGATCTGCCAGAATGCCGATCTGACGGCGAATTTCGTGTGATAAGAGGCTGAGTTCCCGTGCAATCTCAGGCGTGATGATATATTCAGCCGGAATGCGTCTGCGATACAGACGTTCCAGCCTGCGAATCTGGTCTGCTTTGAGTCCGTTGGTGTTTCCGTATAGTTGTTTCATCAGGCTTTCAAAAATGATGTGTTTTTCAAATCAAATCTGAAGATGATCTTACTCTTTTTCGAATCGGGATTCAAGAAATTCATACAAGAGGATACTCTTTGAACCACAAGAGAAATCGGTTTTTGCAAAAATCCCTTTCCTTTGTCTCAAATCAATGATAAATGCGTCTGCACGATTACAAACGAAGTAAGGAGGAATCTGTCTGGTGAGCGTGAGACAGGCGCGGCAGCTTCGGGCAGTCTCGGTGGCTGCGACTGACGTTGCTGCGGACTATATTGCGATAACCCAGAGAGCCAGCGGGGAAATCCCCTGGTTCGATGGCGGAAAAACAGACCCTTGGGATCATGTCGAGGCGGCAATGGGGCTGAGTATCGGCGGATATTCAGGACATGCCCGCCGCGCGTTCGAGTGGTCGGCAAATATGCAGCTTGAAGATGGCAGTTGGTATTCTGCATACAAAAACGGCGTGCCGGAAGATTTTACCCGCGATGCCAACATGTCGTCTTATATCGCGGTCGGCGTATATCATTATTTCCTGATTTTCCGGGATAAAGCGTTTTTGAAACAGATCTGGGATACGGTAGCCCGTGCCATCGGATTTGCCATCGGTCTTCAGTCCAAGGGCGGAGAAATTTACTGGGCGGTCAGTCCTGAGGGAAACGTGGATAAAATGGCGTTGCTGACTGGCTCGAGTTCCGTATATATGAGCATCAAATGTGGATTGGCAATCGCGGACATTCTGGGCTATGACATGCCGGAGTGGGAACATGCGCTGACAAAGCTGGAATATGCGATCCGGGAGCGGCGCCATATTTTCAATGTTACCAAAGCCCGGTTTTCAATGGACTGGTTTTATCCGATTCTCTGCGGCGCGATCATCGGAGACGCGGCAAAAAGACGTATCGAGAAATATTGGAAAAAATTCATCATCGAAGGTCAGGGCGTGCGCTGTGTGTCGGATCAGCCTTGGGTAACGATTGCGGAAAGCTCGGAATTGTGCATGGCGCTTTCGGCAATGGGCAATAAATTTCAATCCGAAATCGTTTTCGACTGGATTTGGGATAAGCGGTATGAGGATGACAGCACGTTCTGGTGCGGTCATACTTATCCTGATATGGTAGTGTGGCCCGAAGAAAAAAATACCTGGACCAATGCGGCAGCGATGATGGCGGCAGATGCGATTTACGGCATTACGCCTGCGTCAAAGCTGTTCTGCCACGAGTTTTGGAAAGAAAAGCGCTCGTGAGAAGAGACCATCGCCCCTATATTGTCAAGAAATGGTATCAGCGATTGGAAAAGCTGTATGTGAAGCGCTTTCTGAAACCTCAGTTCGAGCATCTGGGCAAAGGCGCGACATTTATGAAGCCTTGGTATGTGGAGGTTTTCGGAGGTCCGGTGAGTTTGGGCAATTACGCGACCGTGATTGCCGCGCCGGACAAGCGCGTCCGATTTGCCGTGTGGTCGAATTTCGAAACCCAGGGCAGCATTCAGATCGGCAGCTACTGCCTGATTTCTCCGGGAGTTCGGATCGGGGCAGCATCCCGCGTGGTGATTGAGGATAACTGCATGATTGCCAGCGAGGCATATATCACGGATTCGGACTGGCATGACATCTACAATCGAGTGGCGCTCGGTAGGTCTGAGCCGGTTCATATCGAAGAAAACGTGTGGATCGGCGACAGAGCCACAATCTGCAAAGGGGTTCGGATCGGGAAAAACAGCATTGTCGGTGCAAGCGCGGTGGTTACCAAAGATCTGCCGGAAAACTGCATTGCTGCGGGAAATCCCGCGCGCATCGTCAAAACGCTGGATGCCAATGAAGTCATATTTACCCGTTCCGAATGGCTCAAAGACCCGGCAAAACTGTCCGAAGAATTCGATATTATTGATCGGGCAATGCTCAAAGACAATACTTTCGGGCATTGGCTGAGATATCTGCTGTTTCCGAAACCGGGAGAATAGGCTGTTTTTTGATAAGCACTCATTTAATTTTTTTTCGTATATCGTAGGGGCAATCCCCCTTGATTGCCCTGTGAGCATGGTAAGTACAGGGGCTTCCCCCTACATTATGTCGGAAAATTTCACACTTCAATCTTTCAGATTCTCAATCACCTCGAATTCTTCCAGATGAAATTTGGGATTCGGGTAAATCATCACCTGTCTGCCGATTTTCCGCTCTAAAGAGGTGATAATATGATTTTCTTCGCCGTGCAGCAGCTCAGCAATCTGCGGATTGACATGAATGCTCAGATGATGCCCCACCATATCCTGCGCGTTTCTGAGTGCCTCCCGATAAATCGTATAACACATGGTCTGCTTGGATAAGAGTCTGCCTTCTCCGTCACAGTAAAAGCAGGGTTCGCACAACATCTGACGCAACGGTTTTCTCACCCGCTTCCGGGTCATCTGAATCAGCCCCATTTCCGACATCGGCAGAACATGGGTTTTGTTGCGATCCTTTTTCAAAGCTTCTTTCAGAGCATTATACACTTTCTCCTGATTCGATTTTTTCTCCATATCAATCAGATCAAGAATAATGATTCCGCCAATATCTCGGAGTCTTATCTGATATGAAATTTCTTTGACTGCTTCGAGATTGGTTTTCAAAATCGTTTCTTCGAGATTGTGTTTTCCGACATAACGCCCTGTATTCACGTCAATGGCTGTCAATGCCTCTGTCTGCTCGATGATGATATAGCCGCCGGATTTCAGCCATACCTTGCGTTTCAATGCCCGTGAAATATCGCCTTCCAGATTGAACGCATCGAAAATCGGCTCTGTTCCTTCATAAAATTCCACCGAATCTTTCAATGCAGGCATAAAAGTATCCAGAAACGACAAAATCGCTTCATAGCCTTCACGGGAATCAATAATCAGCTTCTGAACCTCGCGCGTCAGCAAATCCCTGACTGCCCTGAGACTCACGGTCAACTCCTGATGAACCAGAGACGGCGCGGACGCGGATTTGTACTTTTTCTGAATATTTTCCCATAAATTATTCAGAAATTCGATTTCGGAAATAATTTTATCCTCTTCCAAGCCTTCGGCAGCAGTTCGGATAATGTATCCACAATCGTCTTTTCGCAGGGAAGATATGATATTTTTCAAGCGATTGCGCTCTTTTTCCGATTCGATTCGCCGGGAAATGCCGATATGCCCGGATGTCGGCATCAGAACCAGAAATCTGCCCGGCAATGACACATATGAGGTAACCCGTGATCCCTTTGTGCCGATAGGCGCCTTTGCCACCTGAACCATGATTTCCTGCCCCTCGGTGAGCAGATCCTCTATCGGACATCCGCGATGACCGGGCGTAAAAAAGCATTCGTGATCGGGCCATTCGTTGATAACCGGCTGATCCTCCATATCCGATGGATAACTTCCGCCGATATCGCTGACATAAATAAATGCAGCCTGTTCCAAGCCGATATCCACAAATGCCGCCTGCATTCCGGGCAGAACCCTCTGCACTTTGCCTTTGTAGATATTCCCTGCAATATCCGAATCATCCCTGCGCTCGATCAGAAGCTCAGCAATGGTCTGATCTTCCAATAATGCCACGCGGGTTTCATGGTCGGTTACGTTGATAATGAGTTTTTTATACATACTCCATCTCTGTCAGAACATCACCCGATGTTCTCTTTCCCATGTCTGAAGACAAGGGCTATTCGTGTTTTTCTGATGTTGCTTTATGATTTTTATTTATACTGTATATCGAAATTTCCGCTACCACACAACACCAGCCCGGACGGCAGAGACTCCCCGAAAATACTACTCTGCTCCTGCTTTTCCATTGCCACGATCTCTGTCAGCAGCCGGATATAATCCGATGACGCGTCATGTTGCGAAATATATCGGATCACCCGCTTTCTCAGATCATCTCCGATGTCCCGGATGCGATCTCCGGTTTTGCGCCCCATCTGTGCCAATGCTGCCATGACCGGCTTGGATTCCTGCCAGTCCGAAGCCAGCAGCGTTTCGATCCATGTAGAAACGTCCTTCGCGGGAATCACCCGATCCGCAGGTCCGTAAAGCAGTTCTCTTGCAGCAATTCTCGACAAAGACCAGAACTGCTGCGCGCGGCATTTTTTCGGCGTGATGTCTTCCAGCAGCTTCTGACCCAGCGCGATTTTGTCTTTGACCGACAGGCGCTCCAAGTTTGCCGCAAGCATCCAGATTTCCGTCATTTCCTGCACCGGAATTTTGCTTTTGCTTTTGGACATCAGAATATTGTTCAAATCCTGAATCATCTGTCGCTGCTGACCTGAATTGAGACCTCCGGCAACCCGTCTCCAGAAAATCCGCCATTCGGAGCGTACCCGGACATTGTTGGCAAATACAGGACCCGGCATATAGATTTTCCAAATCTTTTTAAGCCGATGCTCATCCAATCCCTCTCCGAAACCGGGACGAAGACAGAATCCGGTGAGATTCAGCCATCGGCTTTCCATATCCGGCATGATTTTCCGGCGATCCGCTATGGCAATCAGTTCATCCGCAATAATTCGGATCAGGCTCAATGACCAGTTTTCTTTGGATTTTTCAACAATTGCCGAAATATCTTTCACCAGTGTTTCAGGATCGTTGTTCTGCGAAAATGCGTGTTGAACCATGCGACTTACGGCTTTGGCAATACTTTCTTCCACAAGGTCTTCGGTCGGAACTGCTGCGGAAGCTTCTTTGC
>CAZMDM010000191.1:0-5687 GCA_964564775.1 uncultured Desulfonema sp.
TGGTGATATTCTTTTGAAATCAGTGGCTGAAACGATAAAAGGGAATATAAGGTCGATTGACATAATCTCAAGGCTGGGGGGGGATGAATTTGCTGTCTTATTCCCGGAGACCGATGAAGAAAATGCCCGAACAGCACTGAACAAATTGCAGGCAAAACTGCTTAACATCGTCCGAATGAACAATTTACCCGTAACGTTCAGTATCGGAGCTGTAACATGTTATAAATCGTGTCAGTTGGATGAGCTGATAAGAGAAGCGGACAATCTGATGTATGATGTTAAAAACAATGGGAAAAATAGAATAAAATTTAAAATCGCATACACGAACGGCAAAAGCTGTCCCCGAACTTCTTATTGTGGTACAGGAGGCACTCTGTGAAAACGTTGAATGTGTTGATAACAGTAGGCGTAATGGTGATCATCGGTTTGTTTCAGCCGGTTTTGGCACAGGAGATTCAGATCGTTACAGAAGATTATCCACCCTATAATTATCCCGACCCTGCTACCGGACAGGCTGCGGGTTTCTCCACAGAAATCGTTCTCGCCCTGCTCCGAGAGGTAAACATTCAGGCAAAAATTACATTCTATCCGTGGGCACGGGCATACAGTATGGCGCAAACTGAGCCGAATGTGTTGATTTATTCGTTGAAGCAAACTGCTGAGCGAAAGGAGATGTTTAAATGGGTGGGGAAACTGTTGACAACCCAAATTTATTTTATTGCACTCAAGGGAAGTCCCATTGCCCCCACATCTGATATTGAGACATTGAAATCCTATACAATCGGAGCGGTGCGGGGAGGCTCTACTGCCAAGGCGCTTGAGGCGGATGGATTCAAATTCGAACCGATCTCCGGCAGAGAACAAAATTGGAAAAAACTACGGGCAGGACGAATTGATTTATGGTGTACCGAGTTATTATCCGCGCAGGATACTGTCAAAAGGTTAGGAGATGATCCCGATCAACTTCATCCTGTCGCATTGTATGAAAAAGTCTCGGGCGAGGCATTGTATCTGGCATTCAGCAAGCAAACCGACGATCGGCTTGTTGAAAGATTTCGTGAAGGATTTCTGCGCCTGAAATCGAAGATGATTTATCGCGGCATCCTGAAGAAGTACGGAGTCGCCATCACTGAAGAATAAGGACATCAACAATCGAAACAGGAGCAGAAAATGCCGTACCCATAACGTTCTATTTTAAAATCTGAAACTCAGCGCAGCCCCGAATGTCCGATCCGTCATCAGATAGCCCCGTGAGTTGGAATACTCTTCATTGAACAAATTATTGACATAGAGTTTCAGGGTTCCTTTTCTGAAATTGCAGCGGTTGGTGAACAAGGTCTGTTCCACAGCAAAATCAACCACATGATAAGCGTCCAATGCCACTTCCTTGATAAACAGATCACTGGGATCATCATTGACCATTTCCGTCAACTGCTGAATCTGATCGGACTGATATTTGTAATCCAGCATCAGCAGTGTATTTTCAAACGCGCGATAGCGAAGTCCGGCATTGAAGTGGTGCTTGGCTCTGTCGCTTAAATCCTGATCTGCCCATTCTTCGGGTCCGCCGTTATGAGGTCCTTTGTATTTCCACTCATTGAAGGAATAACTCACATAAAATCCGAGATTTTTCACGATATGCCCGTTGATTTCGATGTCTATCCCGTCTTTGACAACATCTTCCAGGGAAATCATCCGCCGTCCCCAAGGCGATTTCTTGAAATAATCCGTTGCCGCATTTGCCCAGATCGGATACGAGTCAAAGTCATAATGAGAGAAATCCGCATTCAGAAAAATGTCGTTCCACAGCCTTCTGGAAAAAATCAGATCATACGCAATCCCTTCTGCCGGATCCATTTCCACGCCCGATCCCCAACTGCATACCTCGCAGTAGCTTCTGGGTGTCCAGATTTTGCTCACGCCCAAGGATACCGAAGTATCTTTTAATGATTGCGCCAGATCATCCAACTGATAGGTCAGCAGAGACTTCGGTACAATATGGCTGTAATCCCGGCTGACATATTCTTCAGGATGTGTCGGGTCTTTGTACGCTCCTTTTGGATAGGTTTTGGAAGGAGTCCACCAGTTGTTCCACGCGATTTCGGTATTTTCATAACGAAGTCCGGCGGTCAGGCTCAGTCGGGGAATGATTTTCCACTGATCCTGAATAAATGCGGCGTAGGTTTCCACGATTTCCTGCGTATAGTTCGTATAAATCTGGGCAGTATCAAAGCCTGTGGTCAGTTTGTTGCTTTCGCACAGATTGATTTCATGTTTCAGAACGCCGCCGTAAGACACATAGTTGGTGTCATATCCGCTGTAATCAAAGCCGAGCCGATGATAGGACTGCTCTTCATCCGTATAATACGCACCGACAAAGAATGTGCCGAAATCCGAAGGCTTTTGAAAATCAAACCGCGTGGTATTTCCGCCGTAATCTCTGCGGCTTTTATCAGCGGGATTCATCCATCGGGTTTCCACATCGCCGGCTTTGACTATCGGATAGCTGCTGTCATAGTCTTTTCGTGCCGGATCATTGGCAGCAGGAATTTCCCGCTCGATATCATTGTAAGTTCCGGTCAGACGCATATATCCGCCCGAAGGCAGTTTGTAGGCAAGACGACCGACCAGAGTTTCGATATCTGCCGCGTTGTTTCTCAGATACCCGTCCGTATGATAGCGTTCATACGAAAATCCCATGCTCAGATTTTTACTGCCGCCATCTGCCTGAACCATCTGATTGTTGGTGTTGTAAGTACGATAACTGCCCGAAATTTCGCCGCTGACTGCCGGAGTTTCATAATATTTGGGTGCTTTGGTCTTGAAATTGATCACGCCACCGAAACTTTTGCCATCATACAGCACAGAATGCGGACCCGAAATGATTTCGATGCTTTCGACAATGGAATAGGGAATCACACCGAAATCAATGTTATGATCGCCCCAGAATCCGCCGGTTTTCTGAATGGTCATGCCATCCACCGCGATCATAAACTGACGCGTATCAAATCCTCTCATCTGAATCACGTCATCCTGCGGTACCAGATCGCTCTGCCCCCGGAAGTCAATGCTGGCACGGTCTTTCAGAATATCCAGAATATTGGTTGTCTGCCCCGCGATATTGTAATCTTCCATGAACACTTCGGTTTTCAACGGACTGAGTTCAACCCTTGTGCCGGTAACTTCTATGCCTTCCATGACAGCGGGTTTTTCCGGCTCGGTTTTTTCCTCCGCCCAAACTACCTGAACTGTCAGCAACACCAACAATATACCCCAAACTGATAATTTTTTCATCCTTAAACTCTCCTTTTCCTTATTCGCTCAAGCCCAGCAATTTCATCGGATCAACGCCCGGACGCGCCCATTCTTTCGGCGTCTGCCCCGCCGGAAGCTCGAATCGTTTGATTTCTTTGATAAACTCTTCGGGCTGATCCAGCCTTTCCAGATACCATAAATCCGTACACAGTTTGCCCATCATGCTTTTGCCGAACTCTTTGCATACGGAATCGCTCCATTGGAAAGCAAGCACAACGCCGTCCCATGTTTTACTACCTTTATTTTCGCGATACACAATGGTGGATGCGTTCTTTGCTTCGGGTTTCCAAGCAGCGCGGTCTGCTTCGCTTGAATACAGGGCAGAGTATCCGCTTTTTCCGGGTGTGGCATTCAGCAATGTCATCAGTGCGTCTTCTTTGCACCATGGCTGAACACTCTGCACAAAATAGCTGTCATCGGGTTTTGCAGCAAAATTCTTTTTAAGATAACTGACCATCATAATGCCGGAAGTAACGCCGGGGCAGTAATGGTCGTGATATTCGAATGCTCTTGCCGCATACGAGGGCGCGCCTTTTGCCAGCGCATTGGCAATGGTGATAATCCGAAATTCGTTTCCTCCGAAAATGCGGTTTTTGAATTTTTCATCATATTCCGGGATGTTGGCATACAGATATGAGGCGTTGATTTTTTCGATGACAGCGATATCGAAAATTTCAGATGCGGAAGCCGATTGAACATCTCCTGAAATTTTTGAAGATTTCAGTTGAAGATACGCGCAATATCCCGAAACTTTGTCATATACCGCACACCACAGCGGCGTATCGTACCGCGAATGGACTTCGACAAGCGTATGGTTGCCGCGTTTGCAGCCGGTGGCATCCGAGATTCCGTCAATAAAGCCCATGGTGGAATTGTTTGCGATTTCGGCATATCCGGCATTGGTCAGCACAATCAGATTGCCTTTCTGAGGTGTGATGCTGTTGTGTTTCATCAGGGCAAATGCCTGAGCGCCGGCTTTTCTTCCCGCGTTGTTCCAATATCCGTACTCGGTGTTCTGCGGATATGACGACACCGTATCCGGGATCGAAGAACATCCTGACAGCAGCAGTGCCGCCATCGCCCCTACCATGATTGCAATTGAATATGAATATTTTTGCATGATTTTTCTCTTTCTTTCTTTGATTAAAAGAAGTGCTGATCACAAGACTGTAACCCGCACTTCTTTTTTTATGCTTATTTTACGCCGAAAGTTACCGCGCAGGTGAACGAATACTCGTCTGCCTCTTCGGGATTCGAGTACGGCATACTGTGATTTGCTTTGATCAGCCATACGCCTGACGATGAAAGTTCCACTTTCGCGCTGCCTTTGTCGGTCTTGGCTTTCTGGGCAAAGGTCTCTTTTTCGGTCGAAAATCCCGCGTAAGTTGCCGAAACTTCCGTATCGAGCGGTTTGCCGTCCAGCGTTACGGCAGCATTGATCGCGTCGCCTTTTTTCAATGTTCCCGGATCAGCAGACGGAATCACCTGAAACCGCCATCCGACAGATTTCTGAGCCGCATTGCCCGACGCATTGCCGACAACGATGATTGCTTTGGCATGACCCTCGGACCAGTATGATTTGATCACATTCTGAAGCTCTTTTTTGGATTTGGGCTGATAACCGTCAGTGGTTTTGCTGACAAATCCCTTCTTTTTTTCCGCACCCACCAGATAGGTTCCGGGTTTGTCGAACTTCATTTTAATCGGAGCCACAAGCTTTTTCTCACCTTCGGCAGTCATTTTCAGATCGATCTGCTTGCCATCGGGTCCGATCACATACATTTTTTCCATCTTTTCAACATCATAGGACTCTTTCTCCGGGAACTGATGCCCCATACCCAGAAAAATCGTAACTTCCTCTCCGACTTTGGGGAAATACTTGTCTGCATTCACGGTCAGATAATGCGCGGACACATTCGGGCACAGCAAAGCTCCGGTCAGAAAAACAACTGAAACAGCCAACAAAAATTTTTTCATACAATTTTCTCCTTTAATAATTTATCGAAAGATTCAGGAAAACCCCTCTGGGATTCCCGGTTCTGTATGTGGTTGCCGACTCATTGCTCGGATATCGTTCATCAAAGATATTGCTCACATCCAAGGTAAGCGTATATATCTTGTATTTGTATCCGAGTTGGACATCGGTTGTGGCGTAATCAACGGTTTTCTTGATAACGCCGGTATAATTGACAGCATAGTTGTCCTTGTAGCCTTCGCCCACATACCGCTGCTCGATGCCGGCAAAAAATCCTTGGGGCGGTTTCCATTGCAATCCGAAACTGAACAGCCAGTCGGGAACAAAGGGAATATCGGTTCCCGAATAATCCACGCCGTTATTGACATAATCGGTATATTCGGCTTTGGTGTAAGAC
>CAZMDM010000192.1:0-2274 GCA_964564775.1 uncultured Desulfonema sp.
GTTCAGGAGCCGATTGTTTCGGAAAAAGACGCCAAATATCCGAGATTGCGGGAACGAACACCGGACCAACTTTTCTGCCCGGAGAAAAAATCATGAAACTGCTGATTATCGGTCATAAAGGGCAATTGGGATATGATTTGCAGCGATTGGCAAGTGATAAAGGATTCGAATATGTCGGGCTTGATCTGCCGGAACTGGACATTACGAACGCGGCTCAGGTGGAAACGCAGATTGCGGCTTCGAAAGCATCTTTGCTAATCAACTCTGCGGCTTATACGGCTGTGGATAAAGCCGAATCCGAGCCTGAACTTGCCTTCAAGGTGAATCGGGACGGCGCGGCAAATCTTGCTCATGCCTGCAAGAACCTGCATATTCCGATGATTCATATTTCCACTGATTATGTATTTGACGGATTGAAAAATAATCCTTATTGTGAAGAGGATACTGTCAATCCTGCCGGTGTCTATGGCATCAGCAAGGAAGAAGGGGAAAGAGCGGTTCGCAATATTCTCGAATCTCACATTATTATCCGAACTGCATGGCTGTATGGCACGCACGGAAACAATTTTGTCAAAACCATGCTCCGATTGTGTCAGGAAAGAGAGACGCTTCGGGTGGTTGCGGATCAGCACGGATGTCCGACCTGTGCTGCGGATTTGGCAGAAGCGATTGTAACGATTGCCGATCATTTTCGAAACGGCAGAAAGATGATTTGGGGAACGTATCATTATTGCGGACAGGGCATCACGACATGGCATGAGTTCACCGAAAAAATTCTCGAATTTGCAAGATCGTATATCACTGTCAAAACTCGGAAAGTCGAAGCCATCAGCACCGCCGAATATCCGACTCCGGCAAAACGTCCGGCATATTCCGCGCTGAATTGCGATAAGATTGCCAAAAATTTCGGAATTATGACCAAGCCTTGGCAGGAGAGCTTGAAAAAAACTTTGAAATCGATTTTACAGCCTGCTTCAGCGGGCTTGAGCTTATAGCCGGGCGATTTATCGCTCGGAATCTGGGAAAGCGTTGTAATGGAGAACGAACTTCGTCAATTCGAAAGAGTTGATAAGAACTTTTCTATTGAAATCAGTATGATTACCTATCCTCTGCCCAAAGATGCGGAAGAGGAAGGCGTATGTAAAAATATCAGTTGCGGAGGAATCTGCTTTAGGGTTCCCCGTCCTTACACCCCCGAATCCTTGTTAAGCCTGAAAATGAAAATCATAGGCTTTGACGAATACAAAAAGCCCTATTCCCGGCTGATTGATATCTCGGATCAGAGACCTCTGACTGCGATCGGGCAGGTGGTATGGTGCAGTAAAAATTCGGACAGCGAATACGATATCGGCGTCAGATTTGTCAATATTTACAAAGATGATTATCGTGCGCTGCAAAAATATCTCAACAACGGTAAAGGAAGTCATTCGGCATGAAAGCAACTGTCCCGGGCAACGGGATTTTTTTGAAATTCGAAACCTTGCGAGCAAAGCTCAAGGAACTGATTTATGAACAGGATGAAGCCGTTGATGAGGTGGTGGATACCTTTATTCACAAATTCTGCAAACCCGGAGAATCGCCGCCCAAAGCGATTTTCACCTTTCTGGGACCTCACGGCGCGGGCAAAAGCTATCTTGCCAAATTGCTTGCAAATCTGTCCGAAGATGAATTTGGTGCGTACAAACAATTCGACATGAGCCAATATACCGCGCCCGAAGATATCGAGCGTCTGATGATTCAGAAAGTCGGAGAAGGCATTCATGACGGCGAACTGACCGGATTTTTAAGAAAACATCCGAAATCTATTGTCGTATTCACCAATATCGAAAAAGCCGACAATCAGGTTCAGTTGGCGTTGCTGGAACTTCTGACCGATACGGATACGGAAAACGGGCTGGATACCCGTGAAACCGTGATTATTTTTACCTCTGTTTTGGGAAGCGCGCTGTATCAGAATCGGGAATTTATGAGAAATTTCCGGGAAAACCGGCTTCGATCCCAGTCCCTGATTATTGATGCGCTATCTAAAGAAAAAAAGACGGTTTTCGATATGATACAGCCCGCGCTTGCCACAAAGCTGATTTTCCTGATGTCCCAGAACGCGATTGTTCTGTTTCGGCGTCTCAGCTTGGAATCTATGGTGAGAATTGGCGCGGAAACTTTGCGGGGATTGTCCGAGCATTTTGCCAAAACCACGCATATCGAAATGAGCTATCAGCCTCTCGAATCCATTGTCCGGCTGATGATTCTGTCCTTTGCGCCGTATATCAATAT
>CAZMDM010000193.1:0-3301 GCA_964564775.1 uncultured Desulfonema sp.
GGGCTGATCCATACCGATATCTTTTGCCATCACGATCATTCCCGCGCAGGTTCCCCACACGGCTTTTTCACAAGCAAAACTCCGAATCGGTTCAGCCAGATCATACCAGACCGAAAGTTTGCCGATGGTGGTACTTTCACCGCCCGGTATGATAAGCCCGTCCAAACCATTCATATCTTTACTTAACCTGACTTTCGAGGTTTCCACGCCGAGTTTTTTCAATATCTGAATATGTTCGATAAACGCGCCCTGTAAGGCAAGCACACCGATTTTCATTTTTTACCATCCGCGAACAGCAAGCTGTTCCTGCTCCGAAAGCGTGCTGACGTTAATGCCCACCATCGGCTCTCCGAGATTTTCGCTGATTCTGGCTAAAATTTCGGGATTGTCATAGTGGGTTGTGGCTTCAACGATGGCTTTTGCGCGTTTTGCCGGATCTCCGCTTTTGAAAATGCCCGATCCCACAAACACGCCGTCCATTCCGAGCTGCATCATCAATGCGGCATCCGCAGGAGTGGCAATACCGCCTGCTGCAAAATTCACCACCGGAAGTCTTCCCAAAGCTTTGGTTTCTTTCAATAATTCGTAAGGTGCAGCAATTTCTTTGGCATAAGCCATCAGTTCATCATCCGGCATCGCCATCAATTTCCGAATATCACCCAATACTGCGCGGGCATGTCTAACTGCTTCTACCACATCGCCGGTTCCGGCTTCGCCTTTGGTGCGGATCATTGCAGCGCCTTCACCGATTCTTCTCAACGCTTCTCCGAGATTGCGGCATCCGCAGACAAACGGCACTTTGAACGCGTGTTTATTGACATGATGGCTTACATCAGCCGGAGTCAGCACTTCGCTTTCATCAATATAATCCACGCCGATAGCCTGAAGTATCTGTGCTTCGACAAAATGACCGATACGACATTTTGCCATGACCGGAATACTGACCGACGCAATGATTTCCTTAATCAATCCCGGATCCGACATCCGAGCAACTCCGCCGTGGGCGCGGATATCTGCCGGTACACGCTCTAGCGCCATCACTGCAACCGCGCCGGCTTTTTCCGCAATTACTGCATGTTCGGGAGTAACTACATCCATAATCACCCCACCTTTGAGCATCTGCGCCAATCCGCGTTTGACCGTCATGCTGCCGGTTTCTCCGCGAACCGGATTTTCTGCTTCACTCATTCTGTATATCCTCCATAGTAAATAAATCAACAACTTAAACTCATGGCATTCCCGGAAACGAATCCACAAACTGGATTTTGACATCGGGAAACGAGTCAACAAACTGAATTTTGAAATCTTCTCCCGAATCCACAAATTGCCATTTGCCGCAGGCATCGGGAAAGGAGTTGACCGTCTTCACTTTCAGATCAGGAAAGGAACTGACCGTCTGAACCTTGACATCAGGGAATGAGCTGACCACTTTGACCCTTCCGTAAAGTTTCACATTTTTGAACATACACCCGGGAATGCGGGTATTCTGGGCAAAGATGCCATCATCGGCAATCGTCATCAGCATTATGAATAAAACAAAAAAAATAAGATATCTCGGTTTCATACCTGCTTCTTTTCCTCCCGGATAAAATGCCCGCTTTTGCCGCCTGATTTTTCAAGCAGCATGATATCGGAAATCTTCATTTTTTTATCATAATACTTGCACATATCGTAAATGGTCAGTGCCGCGACTGACACGGCTGTCAGCGCCTCCATTTCAACGCCGGTTTGCCCGCTGATCCGAACCGATGCCTCGATTCCGATGGCACAATTTTCATCATCCGGGAAAAAATCCACCTGAACATGGGTGATATTCAGGGGATGACACATCGGAATCAGTTCGGCAGTTTTTTTGGCAGCCATGATTCCGGCAATCCGGGCTGTTTCAAGCACGTTGCCTTTTTTGACTCGCTGATGTTTAATATTTTGATATGTTTCCTGTGTCATACTTATCGTGCCGCAAGCCAAAGCAAAACGGGAAGTAACGGGTTTGTCAGACACATTGACCATCCGAATCCTTCCCTGCTCATCAAGATGTGTAAACTCAGGCATAATATATCATCCTTCATTGCCGGGATTCGAATCGTTTTTACTTAGAAACAGTTCTGCTCCGAGCATAAAATAAGTATATGCAGACGGATGCGGCTTGACTGTTCCGGCAAACGTCCGAATAATTTCAGATGCTTTGTCTGCCAATTGCCTATTGCCGCTCAGATCGGACAGGCGCAACAGATTGAGCAATGCGACCGAATTTGCCGAAGGAAGCGCGCCGTCATACAATTCTTTGGGGCGAACCGGCAATTCATTGGGTTCGCTCATAAAAAATCCGCCGGACTGCGTATCCCAGAATTTCCCGATCATCTTCTCCTGCAAATCAAGCGCAAGATTCAGATATTCGGATTTTCCGCTCGTTTCATAAAGTTCGATCAGTCCCAAAATCAAAAACGCATAATCATCGGCAAACGCAGAAATTTTAGCTTCACCGTCCCGGTATCGGTGCAGCAGATTTCCCTCAGCATCCCGCAGATTTTCCCGAATAAAACGATACGCGTTTTCAGCAGCATTCAGATATTCCGAACGATTCAGAACTCTTGCGCCGACAGCCAATGCGGCAATCATCAGTCCATTCCAGTCGCTCAGGATTTTATCGTCTTTCAGAGGATGAACGCGATCTTTTCTCGCCTGAAACAATGCGATTCTCGCCTGCTCCCATCGGTTTGCCAGATCACCCGGCATCGGCGCATTCAGATACAAAATATTTGCGCCGGTTTTCCGATGTGTGGCTTCATCATTGAAATTACCCTCTTCGCTGATATTGAAGATATGTTTCCAGAATATCGCATCCTCTTTTCCCAAAACGTTCTGAAATTCCTGCCATGTCCAGGTATAAAACTTGCCTTCTTCACCCTCGCTGTCCGCATCTTCGGCAGTAAAAAATCCGCGGTTTTCAGAAGTCATATCCCGGAGAACATAAGTAAAAATTTCTTCTGCCATTCGGGCATAAAACAGATCATCCGTGATTTCGAATGTCTTCAGACATGCCAGCGCAATCAGAGCTTGGTCATAGAGCATCTTTTCAAAATGCGGCAGAAGCCAGAATTTATCGGTCGAATAGCGATGAAATCCGAATCCGATATGATCCCAGATTCCGCCCAGTCGCATGGTTCTAAGTGTATGTTTCACTATTTCCAATATGTTGGGATCATTCATCCGCTGAAAATATTTCAGTAAAAACAATAAACGATGCGGCATGGGAAATTTCGGAGCCGGATTGAAGCCGCCGAGCTGCGAATCATAACTT
>CAZMDM010000194.1:0-6552 GCA_964564775.1 uncultured Desulfonema sp.
GGATTGAAGATCGGAATAAATTTTTTCGGATCAGCTTAAAAAAAGAAATGATACCCGGATCAGAAGGAGAAACATCAGATGATCGGAACAACCCCCAAACCCTTTGAGCAAATTGCGGATGCGTTGAAGGGATATGACAAACTCGCTGTGATCGGCTGTGACGGATGCGCCAAAGTCTGTATGACCGGTGGCAGCGATCAGGTGTCTGAAATGGCTGCAAAATTGGAAGAAACCGGCAAAAGCGTGCTGCTGGCAATGTCGCCGGAGCGCAGTTTTTTTAGACACAGGCAGTTTATGATTCCGCTATTTTCGAAAAAATGGTAAAGAAAACTGAAAAATTCGGTGTTCCCATCCAATACGGTGTTGTCATCATCAAATCCCCGCAGATGGGAAAGTTTATGAATGACAATGTTTCGGGAATCACTGTCCCGCAATGGATTATCGAGGAAATGAGCAAGGTTTCCAAAGAAGATCGGAAGAAAAAAGCAGTGGAGATTACCGTAAAGCTGATTCGGGAAATCAAACCGATGGTTCAGGGAATTCATTTTATGCCGCTGGGATGGTCGGATATTGTTCCCACCATCATGGAAGCTGTCCGTACGACATAATTTTAAGGAAAGCAACAATATGCAGAAACTGTCCAGAAGATCATTTTTAAAGACAGGACTTGCCGCAGCAGGAAGCATCGGTATCTCCGGGCTTGCGCTTCCTGCTGCGGTGCGGGGGGCTGATGCAAAAGAATTGGCAACCCTGATAGACATCCGAAAATGTGTGGGATGCGAAGCGTGTGTGGATGCGTGCAAGGAAAGCAACGCTCAGAAATTCCCCAATCCCAAAAAACCTTTTCCCAAAATGTATCCCTCACGCGTAAAAGTGTCGGACTGGTCGGATAAAAAAGAGGTGAAAGATCGTCTGACACCTTATACATGGGTTTATATTCAGAGTGCGGAACTTACGCTGAACGGCGAAAAAAAGACGCTGACCTTTCCCCGAAGATGTATGCACTGTCAGAATCCGCCCTGTGCGGATTTATGCCCTTGGGGAGCAGCCCGGAAGCTGGAAAACGGCATCACCCGCATTCATTCGGAAATCTGTCTGGGCGGACAGAAATGCAAGGCGGTTTGTCCCTGGAGCATCCCGGAACAGCAGACCGGCGTAGGACTTTATCTGGATATTCTCCCTTCTTTTGCTGGCAACGGTGTCATGTTCAAATGCGACCGTTGTTATGACCGGCTTGAAAAAGGAGAACTGCCCGCGTGCATCGAAAATTGCCCCGAACATGTCCAGACCATCGGTCCGAGAGATGAAATCATCAGGCAGGCTCATGCGATTGCCAAAGAAATCGGTGGATATATTTACGGCGAAACGGAAAATGGCGGTACGAACACGATTTATGTTTCGCCGGTTCCGTTCGAGACTCTGAACAAAGCCATTGAAAAAGGTCCCGGACGTCCTCATCTGAACAAGGTCAAAGATGCAATGGCTCATGCGGACAATCTTGCCAAAGCCATGATGATCGCTCCGTTTGCAGGACTGGCAGCCGGCGCGATCAGATTTTACAACGCTGCCAAAAATATCGGTGCGCCTGACAAAGGAGAACAAGACAAATGAACCGGAACGTTTTCCCCGAACATCGCTATATCCGCGCTGCCTATATCTTTATTATCTTTATGATGTGTCTGACCGGCTTTGCACAGATGCCCATTTTCAAACGATATTATATTGCAGACATTCCGGGTCTGGGCTGGCTCGCGGAATTTTATCTGACGCATTATATCCATTACATCGGAGCGATTCTGCTATTTTTTATTTTTGCATACTGCACGGCAGGGTATTTTCTGGTGGGAAGACACAACTTCCGCCTGACCCGCTCCGCATACATCCGAATCTTTCTGCTGGCAGCTATCACAATTACCGGTATATTCCGGGTTCTGAAAAATCTGCCGAACATTGTGTTTTCTCCGAATTTCACCATGTTCATTGACATTTCGCATCTGGTCTTTATGATGATCTTTCTCATGGCGGCAACGGTATTTCTGGTGATGAAAAGCGGGTGGCTGAAACCGGCATAAGTGATGCGGGACAGGTGCAATTAAATCTGTTATTTATGGATGAGTACTTATCAACGAACTTCCGGCAGCCCGTATCGCATCAGCATCTTCAGTTTATACGGAATCATACCGAATACGTTGAAAAAATTTTTGATCGGAATACGTCTTTCGGCTTGAACCTTCTGTCTTAACGAAAAAATCAAATCCTGTTGATGCCACAATTCGCGAATTGCCGGAACATAAATCTGCTTCAGAAAATTCGGATTGCGTTTGATGAGAGACAATACCGCACCTTCCGCAATCAGCAGCATGAGATGAATCGGAAATATGACCTGAAATATCGGAAACGGATAACAGATTGCCATGGCAAAGCATTTGTTGCGCTCGGTCAGAGAGCGCCGCCTGAATGACGTGGAAAGCCGCTGCTGTTCCGAAACTTTGCCGCCGCCCAATGTCGCTCCGACCCAATGCTTGAAACCCGAATCTTTCAGGACTTTGACCGAACAGCCTTTCAGTCTTGCCCGACAGCACAAATACATATCTTCCGCCAAAGTATGAAAAAATTCGGGAAATCCGCCAATTTCATCCCAAAGATGTTTCGGAATCCACAAACACGCGCCGCAGACCATTCCGACATCGTCATGTTCGAAGTTGGTCAGAGAATTTAAAAACGGATCAAGCATCGCTCCCCGATCAATCAGATTCCCGGTTGCAGCATTATATTGAGGAAGTCCCAACAGTAAGGGCAATCCTCCCGTGGTTGCCCCTTGTTGCCGGGCATAATCATACAATTTCTGCAACGCATCGGGCAATAGTTCCGCATCATTGTTGAGCAATAAGATATATTGTCCTTGTGCCTGCGAAACCATTCGGTTATTGCTCACGCAGAAGCCGACATTTTCCCGGCTTTCGATCAATCTTACTCGCGGAAAATGCTCTCGGATAAACGCAACAGAATCATCGGTCGATGCATCATCATGTACAATGATTTCAATTGGAAAATCAATAGTCTGTGTAATCACCGATCTCAGGCAGGCTTCGATAACGCCCATGCCATTGTAATTGGCTATGCACACCGAGCATGTCGGTACATCGCAGCGAATTTTTCTGCAATCGCTTTCCATGAAAATTGCTCTTTCACCATGTTCTTGGCATTTGAAGCCAGCTTTTCGCCGAAGGATTTGTTCTGCAATACGCGCAGAATCGCGCTTGCCAATGTTTCCGAATCTTTCGGAGGAACCAGCAAGCCCGTATGCTCATGCCGGATAATATCCCGGATTCCGCCGATATCGGTTCCGATTAGCGTAGCACCACAACTTGACGCCTCCAGCAATACCAGCCCCAATCCTTCGCTGACAACCGACGGCATCACAAAAACATCTGCAAGCGAATAAAATTTTACCAATTTTTCCTGCGGCATCGCGTCAATAAATCGGATATGCCCTTCAATGCCGAGTTGCTGAGCCAAGCAGATCAGGCGATTTTTTTCAGGTCCTGAACCGATCAGGATTAGAACCGCGTCCTGCTCTTTGCGAAGAACATGGTTCATCGCGTTGACCAGATAATTCAAACCCTTGATTTCAATCAGTCTTCCGACAGACAACATGATCTTTTTGCCGACAATGCCGTATTCCTGTCTGATCGTCTCTGTATCCGGGCTTTTGCAAAACAACCTTGTATCTATGCCCATCGGAATCACGGCAATATCATGTCGCTGAGATAAGATATTCGCCCGATTCCGGGTGGCTGTGCTATTTGCGGTACATCCTGCCGCATGTTTCAGGACAAAGGCGTTGATATGTCGGGCTATCGGATGATTCAGCCCGAACACATCCGAGCCGTGAACCGACACCACACAGGGAATGCCGAAGATTTTCTGAGCCGATACGCCGATCAGCCCCTGTGGCAGACTCCAGTGAGCATGAATGATGTCTGGTTTTTTCCGATGAATCCGCTTTGCCAGTTCAATCGCCTGAGACATGAAAAACATGGGTATCTGCATCCGCGTCAGCACCCGATCTTTTGTCATATTGCTCAGCATCCCGGAACGATAGCAAAGATTCTGAGATTGCGGCGGATACGCATATTGAAAGCGATGAATCGTGATATTATCCCATTGTTCCCGATACGGATATCCGTCATCATGGGGTGCAATAATATCAATTTCCATGCCGATTTTGGCAAGATGCCGGGCAAGATGATAAATGAACACACCGGCAGTATCGCGTCTGAATCTTGGAAATGAACTGGTTAAAATGCACACTCTCACGGCAATACGCCTTTACAGAGCCGATGGCGCGGTTTTCAAACCTGTGGTTTCATCCAAGCCTAGCATCAGGTTCATATTCTGAACTGCCTGACCCGATGCGCCTTTGACCAGATTGTCAATAGCGGAAATCAGCACCAGACGTTTTGCGTTTTCATCCACTTTGACGCCGATGTCGCAGAAATTGGTTCCCCGGACATGAATCGTATTCGGCACACTGCCTTCGGGACAGACTCGTACAAACGGGCGTCCCTGATAAAATTCCGCGATACATTCCCGAATATCCGCGGAACTTACCGATTTGCTCAGAGACGCATACATGGTTGTCAGCATTCCCCGACTCATGGGGATCAGATGCGGCACAAAGGTAATGTGAACCTCATGCCCTGCTTCTTTGCTTAACAATTCATCCATTTCGGGATTGTGGCGATGAGAAGCTACCTTATAAGCCTTGAACGATTCCGTAACTTCGCAGTAATGCACAGTCAGAGATGGAGAGCGCCCCGCGCCGCTGACGCCGGATTTGGAATCCGCTATGATCGTATTCGTGTATAAAAGATTTTTTTTCAGCAGCGGAATCAGAGGCAGCAGAACACTGGTCGGATAACAGCCCGGATTGCCGATAAGCGAAGCTGTTTTTATCTGCTTGGTATAGACTTCGGATAAGCCATAGACTGCCTGTTTCAGCAATTCCTTTGCCGTATGCGGCTGATAATGTGCTTCATAAGCAGCCACATTTTGAAACCGAAAATCCGCGGACAAATCCACAACCCGTTTGCCCTGTTTGACCAGTTCAGGCACAATCTCCATCGGCAGTTTGTGCGGAAGAGCCAGAAATACCACATCTGCTTTTTCAGATAAACTTTTCACACTCAGTTCTTCACACGGCATATCCATCACGCCTGAAAATGCCGGAAATACCTTGCTGAACGCGGTGCCTGCAAATTGCCGCGAGGTCAGTGCAGTGATCGTGATATTCGGATGATTCAGAAGGATTCTCACCAGTTCCGCTCCCGCGTAGCCGGTTGCGCCTGCAATTGCTGCTCGGATCATATTGTTTCTCCTTGCAAAATATCGTTTCAAAATCGAAAAGATACTGAAAGGGAATGCTCAAGTCAAGAAGCTTTTTATGGCAGCTCTGAAATTTCTATTGACTGTTGAGCAACTCAGACATAATCTTAACTCCGATCCGATAAATCCTGATATCCGAATAATAGAAGCAGAAAGGTTTAAAAATTGGATCCTATTGAAATTATAAATAAATTTTATAATTCCGGTTCCGCACTGTATGCCATTTTCATGCAGCATGCGCGTCTTGTGGCGGATAAAGCTTTGAGCATTGCCCGGAGAGTGCCGCATCTGAATCCCGATATGAACTTTGTCGAGGAAGCTGCCATGCTGCATGACATTGCGATTTTTATGACCGATGCGCCTGACATACACTGTTATGGACCATATCCGTATGTGTGTCATGGGTATCTCGGCAGAGAAATTCTGGAAAATCTTGGGTTTCCGAAGCATGGCTTGGTCTGCGACCGTCATATCGGCGTGGGGATTACGCTCGAAGACATTCGCCGCAACCATCTTCCGATTCCCCGCCGCGAGATGGTTCCGATATCCATTGAGGAAAAAATTGTCTGTTATGCGGACAAGTTTTATTCCAAAGATCCGAATCTTACGGTCAGAGAAAAAACTGTTGGGGAAATCCGAGAAAATTTGATAAAATACGGATCTGATCCTGTGGCAAGATTTGACGCATGGGTAAATTTATTCGAAGGGGCAGGACATGAGCAACGATACTGATTCCCGTATTCTCAGTATGAGAAATGCGATAGACAGAATTGATGAACAACTGGTTGCGCTGATCAACCAGAGGCTCGAATTTGCGCTGGAAGTTGGAAAAGCCAAAGCGGAAAAAGGTGCGGATGTGCTGGATACTTCCCGGGAGACGATGGTCTTGCAGCGTATTGCAGACATGAACAAAGGACCTGTCAGCCGCGGAGCAATTCAGCAGATTTTCAAACAGATCATGGCAGCATCGCGTGAGCTTCAGACCTTTCATCGGGTCTGTTATTTCGGTCCCGAAGCCACATTTACCCATCTTGCCGCACTTAGCCATTTTGGTCACGGCGTATCGTTCATTCCAAAGATGAACATCCGGGAAGTGTTTGCCGAAGTCGAAAGAGGCGGATGCCATTGCGGCGTGCAGGGATGATGACGCAGGGACGGCGGCGG
>CAZMDM010000195.1:0-7870 GCA_964564775.1 uncultured Desulfonema sp.
GCAGATGAAATACGGGTCCAGCATACTTGGTCGGATCCGATGCCTGAAACAGCAATGCGGTCAGTGCAACACCCGCAAGATAGGATACAGTGATTTCCCATCGGATAAATCCACGAACAATCAGATAAATTCCGCCGACAATAATTCCTGCACCGAAGGTTGCGCCGATCGCACCGATCTGTTTGCCCATGAGCAGATCCACCGGATTGAATGAAGCGGCTATCTCGGCAACATTGAACAATTCGGGGTTTTTGGCTGCATGTTTGAGCAGATCGAGCGGATAAATTGTTGCAAAACTCAAGTCATACCGTGCAAGTGCCGCATCAAAATCCATGAATTTTGCCCAGGACAGCGACAGAATGGCAATTCCCACGATGGCAGGATTGAACGGGTTGCCGCCGATGCCGCCGTAAATCTGTCTGCCGACAATGATTGCCAGAAACGTTCCGGTAATCACCATCCACCAGGGGGCTGTAGCAGGCAACATCATGCCCAGAATCATGCCGATCACGGCAGCAGTGCCGTCGCCGATGGTTTCTGCCCGTTTGGCAGCTTTGTTGAATGCCATCTCCCAGATCATGGCAGACGAAATTGCCAAAGCGATCACACCGGCTGCGGAAATGCCGTACTGCATAATGCCCATTGCAATCGCGGGCAATGCTGCCAGCATGGTGTGATAACTTCTCTCTGAAATACAACTCCCGTTATGCCAGAACGGCGCATGGGATACGATAAGCTTTTTGTCAATAAACATTCCTTATGCCTCCTCTGCTACACGAGTCCGGCTCAGTTCATATTTTGCCAGCCTGATATATTGGAAAATCGGCATTTTTGACACACATACGAAACTGCACAGTCCGCATTCGATGCAGGAATACAAATCATATTCATCGGCTGCGGTTTCATATTGTCCGGCTTCGAGAAAGCGCACCAGCATGTTGACCGGCACATTGACCGGACAAATCCGCACGCATTCGCCGCAGTTGATACAGGGATAATCAGATACCAGCGATACATCCGCGCTGTCCTGAACCATGATCGCGTCCATATCGGGGGTTACCGGATGGGCTTCGGTATAAACTGCTGTTCCGGTCATGGGACCGCCGATGATAATCCGGTCTTTTTCGGAAACGGTAACGCCGCAGGCAGTGAAAATATCGCCGATGGGCGTACCGATTTTGGCTTCCACCATGATTTTGCTCAAATCTTTGCGAATCAGGGTGATGGTTTTGCTGAGAGGAATATTGCCGGTGGTAAATGCTTCACCGACAGAAGCTACGGCTTCCGCACTGAAGAAACACACGCCCATATCGCCGGGAGCTTTTCCGGCTGGCACGGGCTGACCCAATACTTTGCTCATCATCATCATCGGCAGGGCAGACGGATACTCATTGCAGATTTCTCTGAGTTCCGCACCGCTCGCGCCGCCGATCGCACCCGCGTCTTTAACAAGGTCTTTGGGAAGAGCCACGATCACCGCACCGACATCCGTGATTTTCTTCAGAATGCTGATGCCTTTGCTGATCATGTCGGTTTTGTTTGCAGCCACACAGCCGTTGGTGGATACGAATAGATCGCTGTCCGTGCCGCAGACCACAAGGGTTTTGATTTTTTTATCAGGATCGGAAAAACAACCGAAACACGGTGCGCCCGCCGCAGCCGTCAGAAAACTTTTTGCCGTATCCAAAGAAGGTTCCGCACAGACACCTTTGAAGGTATCGTCAATTTCTTCCGCGCCTGCCGCATCAATGGTCAGCATGGCAAAAGATTGTCCGAAATTGCCCAGATACGGAGACAAGCCGCTGATCGCGCCGGTAATCGGAGAAATCACATAATCATCGCTGTCTTTAAATAGACAGAGCTTCTGACCGGTTTTCACCTTGTCTCCGACTTTCAGCAGCACGTTGTCCTTCTGATTGTATGTGCCTTTGAAAAACAATGTGGCTGTTTTGGGGGCAGCAATTTTTTCAGGTTCCACTCTCACGCCGACTGCCGGGTATTCGAGTTTGGGTTTGGTACACCCTATAAAACATTTTTTCATCTTATGCTCACCTCCGTTACATGACATGACATGCGGCACATTTTTCAGGACCGGAGCCTTTTTCCTTATGGCATCCGATACACTGCTCATGGAATGCGTCCGTTTTCTTCTTGACATCCTGAGCCGAAACTTCGTTTTCGCCGTGACATTCCAGACAGACTTTCTGCTGGGCTTTCACGTCATCGTCTTTGGCATGACACGCGCTGCACGCACGGTTATCACCCTCTTTGGGATGGTGATGACAGGTGTTGCAGGCAATGCCGTAACCGGACTGGTCCGCATGTGTCTTGTGGGTGAACATGACTTTTCCGGCAGCACCTGTGAATACCTGTCGAACCGGTTGTTCAGGCGGCTTTGCGGAAAAGGCGGTGTAGCTGATCACGCCTACAACCAACAAGACAATTGCAATGCCGTAAGCCAGTTGCAGTTCCTTTTTTGAACACATCTCCTCTTCTTTCCTTTCAAAATTTGGTTTTACGGATGGACGCAAAAAACAAAAACATTGACATAAAAATAATCCATAACGCCCTATCACAATACCCGAAAGCTTTCAAGGGTTTTTTGGATAATCATACAAACGCCGGGTCGGAATATTCAGAATGTGAAGGATTTTCAGGTTTTTGGAAAGAGACGGGGGAGGATGCGGAGCTTTTCGCAGTCTATTAACTAAATCTAACTAAATCTGACAGACCTGCTGCCGTTACGCTTCCGATTGAACTGGGCAGATAGTCAACATACAGGTCAAATATGTTATCATTCATGCTTTCACCTTTTTCAGTTGTTTTTCAGATAAAATCATATTAAACTGTTATTAAATTTTTTCAACCGCGTAAGGTGAGTTAGCGATAAAAAAACCTGATTCGAATCGAATAATCGTGCAAGGAGAACGAAGTCATCGTGCAAAAATATTATATTACTCTGATTCTATTGATAATGTTGTGCGGCTGTGCGGTGCTGCCTCAGCCTATGAGCTTGAAACAGATCGAAAATCGCGTGGACAAGGACAGGCAGGATATTTTTGCCAATCAGGAGCCGATTTCCGCGCCTCTGACCATTTATGATGCAATGGCGCGTGCCATCAAATATAACTTGGATCATCGGCTCAAGCTGATGGAAACCGCGTTGGCAAGCCAGCAGGCAGATGTAAGCACATACGATATGCTGCCCAAAGTAGCAACTTCCGCGGGATACAGCTTTCGGAGCAATGAAAGCGGTGCATACAGTGTGTCTCTGCTGACCGGCAGACAATCTCTGGAGCCTTCCACATCGCAGGATCGCACGACTCAGACCTTTGATATCGGCATGATGTGGAATGTTCTGGATTTCGGCGTGAGTTATCTGAGAGCCAGACAGCAGGCGGACAGTCTGCTGATTGCCGAAGAGCGGCGGCGCAAGGTTTTGCAGAATATCATTCAGGATGTCCGTTATGCCTATTGCCGGGCTGCCAGTTCCGAGCGATTGCTGACAGAAATGAGCAGTCTGCTGGAGCGAGCCAAAACTGCATTGGAGCGATCCAAAAAAATTTCCGATGAACGCCTGCGTCCTCCCAAAGAATCTTTGGAATATCAACGAGAACTTCTTGAAAATATTCGTCTGTTATGGGGGCTGATTCAAAGCCTGAGTCCTGCCAAAACCGAATTGGCAACCCTGATGAATTTAAGTCCCGGCACGAAATTTCAGGTTATTGAACCCAATTGGAACGCTCCGGAAATTCCGGTATTCAGCAATCCTATCGAGAATCTGGAACGGCTGGCAATGGCATATCGTCCCGAACTTCGGGAAGAAGATTATCGGGCAAGTATCAGTGCATTGGAAGCCCGGAAAGCGATTTTGGAAATGCTGCCCGGTTTGAATCTCAATTTCGGCTACAATTACAACAGCAATGATTTTCTGTATCACAAATCATGGTGGGACGCGGGAACAAAAGTATCACTCAATATTTTCAAGCTGGTGTCGGGACCTGCGGCATATCGTGTTGCCCAAAGCCAGCAGGAAGTGGATCATACCCGGCGTTTGGCATTAAGTGTCGCTGTGCTAACACAGGTGCATCTGTCGCGGCAGGGATACGGACTTGCGCTGGAAGAATACAAAGTATCCAAAATGCTGGATGAGGTCAACAACAAGCTCGATTCTCAGACTGCGGCGGCAGGGTCGGTCGGAAAAGCCGATGAACTGACAGTGATCCGCAGTGCTACCAACGCGCTGGTTGCCAAAATGCGGCATCATCTCGCGTATACCGAATTGCAGAATGCTTCGGGAAGAATTTACAATTCCATCGGTCTGGACCCCATGCCCATCTCGACAGGTTCTGCCAGCGTATCCACTTTATCGAAATCATTGGAAAAATCATTTGCAGAATGGGGAAGACTCTTAAATGAACCGCGTCCGATCCGCATGTCGGATGTGGAAAGAGCCATGCCGGGAACAGGTTCGATCACCATTGGACAAATGGAGATTCAGGAAAAGCAAGCACCGGAGAATATCGAAGGATTGATTGAGGAAAATCTCAAACCCGAAGTCAAGCCGGTTCAGGAACCCGGCAAAAAGGTTTCGATCCGAGTGGATGTGGCAGATGTATATACGGAGCCGTCTGTAAATTCCAAAGTCAAAATTCAGGCGTTTATGGGAGAACATTACAGAATGACGGACTGGTCTCCCAAGGGCTGGCTGAAGCTCGAACTGAATGACGGATCAGCCGGATGGATTCCGACTGTGATGATCCGCCCGGTTACAGACGGCGAAAAGCAGCCCAAAGCCGATCAGGTAGTTTTAGGCACAAAGGCACAAAGTTCCGAGCCTGCGGTAATCCGGGATCAGCCGTTAAAAGAAGGTGAAGAATCTCCCAAAGAAAGACAAGCAGTTACCGAAGAGCGCAAAGATGAAAGTTTTGCACCGGCAAAAGATAATCAGGAAATCCGAGAAATTCAGGTACTGATTACGACCATCAAAAAAGCCAATATCCGCTCCGGTCCTGCGCCATCGTTTGATGTCAAGCGCGTGGAAGATGCCGGGGTGCGATTCAAATCCACCGGCGTTATCGGAGACGAATGGTACAGAATCCAGATGGAAGACGGATCAATCGGCTGGATTCACAAAAGCGTGATTTCCGTGCTGACAGGGATATAAACCGGATTAGCAGTAAATATTCGGAAATCATGGATAGAAAACTTCGAAGGAAAAACCTCATCAAATGATGTTCAATACCGATATTCAGGTTCGGAAAGAAAATACCGAACTTCCGCCGCAGCTTCCCATTGTTTCACGAAAACAGGAAATTATCCGGGCAATCCGCAACCATCGGGTCGTGATTATTTCCGGCGAAACCGGCTCCGGCAAAACCACACAGATTCCCAAATTCTGCCTTGAAGCCGGAAGAGGCAAATCCGGCAGAATCGGCTGTACCCAGCCGCGCCGCATTGCCGCAATTACCGTTTCTCAGCGCATTGCCGAAGAATTGGGCGAAGATATTGGTAAAACCGTGGGCTATAAAATTCGGTTCACTGATAAAACCAATCACCATGTCAAAATCAAGATTATGACCGATGGCATCCTGCTGGCTGAGGCACAGCATGACCGCTATCTGAATGAATACGACACGATTATTGTGGATGAAGCCCATGAACGCAGTCTCAATATTGATTTTGTTCTCGGCATCTTAAAAACGCTGATCCGCAAGCGGAAAAATCTCAAGCTCATCATCACTTCTGCCACGATTGATACGGAAAAATTTTCCAAAGCATTTGACAATGCACCGATTATCGAAGTTTCGGGGCGCATGTATCCGGTCGAAGTTCGCTATATGCCGCCCGAAGCACTTACCGAATCCTCGGATGAAGAAAATACGCATATCGAAGCAACGGTCAAAGCCGTATCCGATTTGTATCGGGAAAAGAAAAATTCTGTCGGCGATATTCTGATATTCATGCCCACCGAACAGGACATTCGGGAAACCTGCGAGCTTCTGGAAGGGCGGAAATTCGAAAATACAATAATTTTTCCGCTTTATGCCCGATTGTCTGCTGCCGAACAAAGCCGGGTATTTGCCAAAATCGAAGAACGGAAAATCATCGTTGCCACCAATATTGCCGAGACTTCGATCACAATTCCGGGCATTAAATATGTTGTAGATACCGGACTTGCCAGAATTTCCCAGTATTCGCCCAGAACCCGGACCACCGCGTTGCCGGTCATGCCGATTTCCAAAAGCAGCGCGGATCAGCGCAAGGGACGATGCGGACGCGTGGAAAACGGTATCTGCATCCGCTTGTATTCTCAAGAAGATTACGAAGCCAGACCGCAATTCACTCTGCCGGAAATTCTGCGCTCCAATCTTGCCGAAGTCATTTTGCGGATGATGGCATTGCGACTGGGGGATATTTCGCAATTTCCCTTTGTGGATCGCCCTGCTGCAAACAGTATCAGAGACGGCTTCGATGTGCTGAACGAACTGGGAGCGATTGAGAACAGTGCAAAGTGCAAAGTGCAAAGTGCAAAGTTTATTTTGACAGATAAAGGGCGGATGATGGCGCAGATGCCTTTGGATCCCCGGCTTTCCCGAATGCTGATCGAAGCAAAAAATCAGGGATGTGTGAAAGAAATCGCTGTGATTGCATCGGCATTGAGCATTCAGGACCCCAAGGAACGCCCGTCGGACAAGCAGGCAGACGCGGATGAAAAACACGCGCTGTTCCATGATCCGGCATCGGATTTTTTAACATTGCTGAATATTTGGAATCGCTGTCAGGAACATCAGGGAAGCAGTAAACTCAGAAAATTCTGCAAAGAGCATTTTCTTTCTTTTCGCCGCATGAGAGAATGGCGCGATATTCATGCTCAAATTACCGAGATTTTGGAAGAACAAAATACACCGGATGGACAACAGCCTGCTTCTACAAAAATGTATCCTCTGATTCACAAAGCAGTTCTCAGCGGCTTTCTGTCCAATATTGCGATGAAAAAAGAAAAAAGTATCTTTCGGGCAAGCAAAGGCAGAGAAGCTATGATTTTTCCGGGTTCTGCCTTGTTCAAAAATCCGGGAACTTGGATTGTGGCTGCGGAGATGGTGGAAACATCGAGATTGTTTGCCCGCACGGTTGCCAATATCGAGCCATCATGGATCGAGGAATTGGGCAGGGCGCAGTGCAGGTACAGCTATTCGGATCCGCATTGGGAGCGCAATCGTCAGGAGGTCATGGCATCGGAACAGGTGAGTCTTTACGGGCTTGTGCTGATTTCCGGGCGTTCCGTGCCTTACGGACCAATATGTCCTGACGAGGCTTGCGATATTTTTATCCAACATGCGCTGGTTCTGGGTGATATCAAGTATGTGTTTGGATTCATGAAGCACAATCAGGCATTGATCGAATCCGTCAGAACCATGGAAGACAAACTCCGGCGCCGGGATATTCTGATCAGTGAGGAAGATTTGTTCGCGTTTTATCGGGAAAAATTGGATAAGATTTATAGCATTTCGGGTTTGGAGCGCAAAATCCGGCAGATGGGCTATGATGAATTTTTGAAAATGACCCATCAGGATATTATGCGATATAACCCTGATAATACTGAACTTTCATTGTTTCCTGATAAAATTGAGATCGGCAATACGGTTCTTCCCTGCGATTATCATTTTGAGCCGGGTAATACAGCAGATGGCGTAACCGTGAAAATTCGGCTGGCTGTGGCGCATTCGGTAGCGCCGGATGTAACGGACTGTCGTGTGCCGGGCTGTTTCCGGGATAAAAGTCCCGACCTGCTCAAATCGCGTCCGAAGGAATATCGCAAGCGATGGGTTCAGGTAGTCCGTCAGGCTGAAAGAGCTGCCAATGAAAA
>CAZMDM010000196.1:0-15172 GCA_964564775.1 uncultured Desulfonema sp.
CATCGCTGACCAGATAATCTCCGCCTCCTTGATAATCGATAATCCGAAGAGGCCAGCCTTTTTCAAGTAGTGCAATCACCTTCGGAGATGCCAATGCCGCTCTTTCTCCCGCCATTCCGAAGCCGGATGTAAAAGTTCTGACCATTTCCCCGAATTTTCTCACATCGAAATCTTTACCCATCTGAATTTCATTGCTGATCCAGTGATGTTCAGCAAGTCGTCCATTAATCCGTATTTCGTATTTCCGGGCGTTGTATCCCGCAATCTTCTCGATCTGTCCGCTGTCTCTGACTTCGGCATTGCTTTTGGCATTGGCAGCAGTACCTGCTACCTGCTCTTTGATCGTATCAGCTATGGCTTTCCGAGCCTCAGCCGGAAGACCGGATAATTGCTCATCCATCATTTTTTCCATATTATTCACAATGGCGTTGCCCTGCACAGCAAGTTCGGCAGGTGTGCCTTTCCAAAAGGTTTTCTGCTTGGGATTTGCAAAACATACCTGATTCTGTGCCACATTGAAGATGACAATCTGATCCGGGTTAAAAAGCTTCAATTTATTGTCCTGCACATAAGTAGTCTGATTCGCACTTTCGCTGTCCTCGGTAAACACCCATCCTGCATAAGAATACGGCACTGTTATAAAAACCATCAGTACCAAGATTGCGGTTTTCATCCTCATATCAATAATACTCCTCCTTGAATCATTCGGAAATGATGAGGTACTATATTTGAAAAAGGGATTTTTTTCAAGGAGATTCGGTGCGGATTGATGCTGAATCCTGTCGTGTTCAAACCGGTATCCGGGCTTTTTCGATTTCTTCTTTATCGGAAATATGATAAGAATATGGTGTTTATTATATCGAATCTTTTTGTACGGAGCAATAATTATGGCTCGGCAGATTGCCACATTTCTGTTGGGAGATATGCTGTTCGGAACAGACATTCTTCTGATTCGGGAAGTTTATCGCTACAAAGATAGCAGCAGGATTCCGGGTGCGCCGCCGCATCTTCGCGGGCTGATGAATCTTCGGGGAAGGGTGGTGACAGTGATCGATCTGGGCGTATGCCTGAATCGTCCTTCGAAAAGCGATAACGATCAATCTCATATGCTGATTTTCAAAGTCCGGCAAGAAATTGCGGAGTATCGCTTTCAGCAGTATCTCAAAGATATTTCTCTGGGAGAGGATATTGTCGGATTTCTGATTGACCGCATGGATGAAGTGCTGATGGTCGGAGATGAAGAAATTCTTCCCGCGCCTCCCAATATCGCGGATATGCAAGAAAGCCTGATTGATGGCATTATCCGAAGAGATCATCGTTTGGTGATTCTGCTGAATATTCCGGCAATTCTGGAGCAGATTACAGTGGCTGTCGCAAAAGCGTCCACATAAACCGATATGCTTATAAAAAAAGCTTGTCCGATCATCCGAAATGCGGTATTTTCTGTACTGGACTGATGTTTTATTTTGCAGCATCATCGTCTGTGCTACATAAATCTGATGAAGAAAAGAGGTAAAAATAGACAAGATGGATATAACGAGGCTGATACTTGTGGCAGTAGGCGGGCAGGGAAATCTGCTGGCATCCAGAGTTATCGGAGAGGCTGCGCTGTTGTCGGATGTTCCGGTTCGCATGAGTGAAATTCACGGTATGGCACAACGCGGGGGGGTTGTGGAATCCGCAATCGTATTCGGAGATGCCCGCAGCACGATCATCTCTGACGGAGAAGCCGATATTTTGGCAGGATTCGAGCCGTCCGAAACGCTTCGCGCTCTTAAAAAATGCAATTCGAATACGGTGGTTATTACAAATCTTTCTCCAATGCCGCCCTTTACTGTGGCAATAGGCAAAGGCGTTTATCCAGATTTGGACAAACTTCAGGAAATGATCCGCTCCAAAACCTCTAGGCTGATCGCTCTCGATGCCGTATCTCTTGCCAAAGAAGCCGGAAATGTGATGTCGGTCAATATGGTGCTTTTGGGAGCCATGACCCAGAGCGGCAAACTCCCTATAACCGCCGAAAAGGTGAAGGAAGCCATTTCCGCCACCACCAAAAAGGCATTTGCCGAGGTGAATCTGAAAGCTTATGATTTAGGATTCGCTGCTGCTATGGCGTAATCGCTTCAAACTTTTCGGGTTTCATGAATTATTCTCCTGCTTCTGATATTTCTGACGAAGTTGTAAGAGCCACTGCGTAATCCGTTTTGCCCGCTCATGTCCGCCATGCTTATCCGGGTGGGACAGAATAATCAGGTCTTTGAGATTCTGCCGAAATTCCGAATTGTTCATCAAATCCGAATCGTAAGTCTGCTTCGAAAAACAGCTGTTTTCGGATTTGAGTTGTCTGATCTCTTCCAAGAGTTTTAAATTGATATCCATCATTTCCCGATACTTATTCTCAAGCTGCTCCATATTCCTATCTGCATTGTATCCGAGTTCTGTTTCCATTTTTGCTGTTTCGGATGCCCGGATCACATAGATTACTATGATAATTACAATAATTATCACATACACCAAAATATCGGTTCTAATGAACATAGCAGACTCTGATTTTCAATGGTTTGAGAATAAAGCGGAAAAATTTTTTCAGGGTTCATATTATATCTGTCAATTGAAATTTGACAAAGCACTATTTTCATCCGATTCTTGAAAAATCCGAATCACGCTGATTGACTTTCGCAGAGCCTGTTGATATAAATAAATTTGTATGGAAATCGGAAATATTGTCGAATATATTGATAAGCAGAAGATTGTCTGCGCGGTCGTACTGGAAGTCAGAAGCGAAAGACTCAGACTGCTGAATGAAACCAATCGCGAGGTGAAGCTGTCTGTAGGGCGCATATTGCACAAAGGCAGGCAGCGCCTCAGCATGTCGGTCAGCCGGGATCGTCAGATTGAGGTATTGAAAGAAACGGCAACCCGGAGAAAAACTCTGACAGAACAGGTAAATATCCGTGAGCTTTGGGAAGTTCTGAACACCGAGAATCAGTGGGTGGATATCGGAACCATGACCGAGTTGTGCTTTCCCGAATCGCCTTCGGATGATTGCGAATCCGCAGTGATCCGAACCTTTTTCAATGATCGGCTGTATTTCAGATTCAGTCCCGAAGGTTTTTTTCCGAATTCGGAAGAGCAGGTCAGGCAGTTGGAACTTCAGGCAAGAGAAGGGGAGCGCAAAAGTCGTCTGACCGAACTGGGCGGTGCATGGCTCAGAACAGGTGTTTCTGCTCTGACGCCCGAAGAAGAGGCGGAATGTACTGAAATCCTCAAATCATTTTACCTGTTTGAAAAAGACAGCCTCAACTATGCGATGGCAAAAGCGATTGTCGAGAAAGCCGGGATCACGGATAGCGATGCCTTGTTTCAGGCATTGGTGCGTCTGAAAATATGGGATCAGGATGAAAATCTCGACTTGTATCGCTATGATGTTCCTACAGAATTTTCAGAACAGGCGCAGCAGGCAGCTTCCGAACTGATCTGTCATCCGCCGCAGCCGGCTCAGAGTGTCCGAAGAGACCTGACCCATATTCCTCTGATCACCATAGACGGGCAGTCCACACTGGATTTCGACGATGCGCTGAGTATCGAAGAAAAAGACGGATATTGTATGGTGGGTGTCCATATTGCGGATGTGGGGCAGTCGGTCGGAAAAAACTCCCCGATTGATGAGGAAGCCATTTTAAGGGGCAGTTCGATTTATATGCCGGATATGAAAATTCCCATGCTGCCGCCCTCTTTAGCCGAAGATTTGTGCAGTCTCAGAGCCGGTGAATCCAGACCTGCCATCAGCGTCATGATTCGGATTGATCCTGCGTCAGGAAGCATCCTGAATTACGAAATCTTTCCCAGCATGATCCGGGTCGCAAGACAACTGACCTATTATGATGTGAACAGTGTTGCGGAAAATGATCGGGATATTGTCCTGCTTCACGATATTGCCGGAAAATTCCGCCGATACCGCCTGAACAACGGTGCGATTCACATTGCCCTTCCCGAAGTCAATATATGGATCGGCGATGATGGCGAAATCGTGATGAATAAAATCAATCGCGAAAGCTGCGGAAGAAAACTGGTTTCGGAGCTGATGATTATGGCGAACTGGCTGATGGCAAAATTTCTGTGCGAGCATAATCTTCCGGCAATTTTCAGATCACAGCCTGATCCCAAAGAACGGCTCTATAACGGAGAAAACGGAAGCTTATTCCAACACTGGATGCAGAGAAGGCTTCTGAGCCGTTTTGCCTTAAGTTCACGGGCGGAGAGACATTCGGGTCTGGGATTGGATGCTTATCTGACCGCGACCTCCCCGATTCGGAAATATTTCGATCTGATTGTTCAAAGGCAGATTCGGGCAGTATTCGGACTGGATACGCCTTATACGGATGAAGAAATCAGCAAAATTCTTCAGGCATTGGAACTGCCCATGCTGACCGTCAATCGGCTTCAGTATCAGCGAAAACGCTACTGGCTGCTCAGATATCTGGAAGGAAGAATCGGAGAGAAAGAAGAGGCACTGGTACTGGGCAAACGCAAGAACGGTTGTCAGGTACTGCTTACTGAATATCTCATCGAATGTATCCTTTCTGTTCCGCCCGGCATATCTCTCAAACCCGAAGATACGATTCAGGTAAGTATTCAAGATGTCAACGCGAGAAAAGACCTTTTAACCATAGTAGCGGCATAAAAAAATATGTGGTCGTCTTTGCTGTTCAGAAAAATTTTAGGCTTTATCCTGATTCTTCTGATCACGATCATGGTGACGATTTGCTTTTTCGGAATACCGGACGGATTGGGAAAAATAGGAGTCAGTTTGCGTTTCAGACTATTTTGTCTGGGATCAGGTATATGTGTATTGTCGTTTGCTGTGGCATATCAGTTTCTGAAAATTTCGCTTGCGCCGCTAACGTATCTGAGTGAAATGTCTGCCCGGATTCTGAAAGGCGATTTTTCCGATAACCGCTATATTGCAGGATACGGAGAAATCGGAATTTTGGGAGCAGTACTGTACTATCTGAAAAACGGGCTTGAAAATGTGCTGCTCGAACTGAAAATCAGGCGTCAGGAAGGAAATATCGCGTTCAGAAAAAACGAGCAGATGCGCGGTCATATCTATGATCTCAAGAAAGATAAAAAAAAGCTGTGCGAAGATGTCGAAAGTATGACCATGCAGCTCGAAGCTCTGAAGCGAAGCGAAGACCGATACCGCACCATGCTGGAAAATATCGAAGAAGGCTATTACGAGATGGATCTGCTCGGCAATCTGATCTTTTTCAACGATTCGCTCTACAATATGCTCGGCTACTCCCGAAACGACATGGTGGGTATGAATTATCGCAATTTTACGGATGCGGACAATGGAGACAGGCTTCATGGGGCATTTGAATGGGCATATAACACGGGCAGATCCGACAGCATTTTCGATCTGAAACTGATCAAATTTGACGGAACCATATTGTATGTGGAGATGTCCGTAACTCCCATCAAAGATTCCGATGGCAATGCAATGGGATTTCGCGGAATTATCCGAGATGTCAGTGTGCGGCGGGAATATCAGGAAAAACTCGAATATCTGGTCTATCATGATGAATTGACCGGACTTTACAACCGAAAAGCATTTTTTGAAAAACTCAAAGATGTGATCGGTCAGTCGGACAGGGATCGCAAAGAAAAGCATGTATTGTTTATGGACCTGGACAAGTTCAAACAAGTCAACGATACTTTGGGACATGAAACCGGGGATTGGCTACTGGTCGAGGTTGCCAACCGACTGAAAACAGCGCTGCGTCAGACCGACTATATCTGTCGTCTGGGGGGAGATGAATTTACGGTGATTCTGAACAATATCAACGAGCCTGCTCCGGAAAAAGCTGCTCAGCGCATTATCGATACACTGTCTCAGCCATACAATCTGAACGGAAATATTGTTGATTTTATCAAAATCAGCATCGGAATTTCCGAATATCCGAGCGATGCCAGAGATATCAGCACGCTGGTCAATTATGCGGATACTGCAATGTTCGAAGCCAAAAAGGTCGGAAACCGCTATATATTTTATCGGGATATATCGGATAAGCCGCCTGAGATTGTGCCGATGCTGTACGTGGTGAAATAAGAGAGAAGGAGAAATTTTTGAATGTCTGATGTATATCAAAGGCTTGCAAGCCATTTGGATAAACTTCCCGAAGGATTTCCGCCGACTGAATCTGGCGTTGAACTGAGAATATTGAAACGGCTGTTCACTCCCGAAGAAGCTGAAATGGCAATGACACTGAGCATGATGCCGACACCCGCATCGAAGATTGCCAAAAAGCTGGGAAAAGACGAAACTGAAATCGAAGACATGCTCTATCAGATGTCCAAAAAAGGGCTGATTCTCAGAACCGCCAAAGACGGAAAAAACTTTTATCTGGCTGCCCAGTTTGTGGTCGGAATCTGGGAATATCATGTCAATGATCTGGATGAAGGGTTGATCAAAGATTTCAACGAATATGCGCCTCATCTGGTGAAGAAAAGTTGGCTGACGCATAAAACACAGCAATTCAGAGTTGTTCCGATAGCGCAGAGTATTTCTGCTGAGATCGATGTAATGCCGTATGAGGAAGCTGAAAAACTCATCCGGGCGCAGAGCAAAATTTTGGTCGCGCCGTGTATCTGTCGCAAAGAACACACGATGGTCGGGAAAAGCTGCGGAAAACCGCTTGAAACCTGTCTGGTATTCGGCGGCGGCGCGTATTATTACGAAGAAAACGGCATCGGACGTCCGATTTCTCAGGATGAAGGTATGGAAATTATGCACAAATCTGTGGAGGCCAGACTGGTGATTGAGCCGGGAAACGCACAGAAGCAGGTCAATATCTGTCTGTGCTGCGGATGCTGCTGTCAGGTATTAAAAAATCTGAAAACCTTGGATGAACCTGCCAAAGTCGTGCATAGCAATTATTGCGCTGCGGTCGAGGAAGAGAATTGCACAGCTTGCGGTGCGTGTGCAGACCGCTGTCAGATGGATGCGATAGAGATCGGAGACGTTGCCAAAGTGAAACCGGAACGTTGTATCGGATGTGGCTTATGTGTGGCTGCCTGTGCGTTTGATGCCATGAAAATGAAAGCCAAAGAAAGCTCCGAAAAATTTGTTCCGCCCAAAAACATCATGGAAACCTATATGACCATTGCCCATGAACGCGGACTGATATAGATATCGTTGATATCGTTCACAGCTTATTCCGATCAATCCAACGGGATGTTCAGAATATCAGCTATTTTTTCAACGGTTTTCTGAGCATCTCTGAAGTCGAAACGCCGGATTAAATTATCAAGTTCAGCGATAGATTCTTCTACGCCCGGGCTATTCAAGGATTGTCTAAGCTTATCGTACATTTCCGCAGCACGGATATCCCGTTTTCGAAGAAGATGCCATAAATCGAGAAGATAGCGTCTGCCTTCCGGAATATCCGGCAGAGAAGGGGAAGGCTCAGCATTCGATACTTTTGAAACCATCTCTCTGATCATATGCATAGTCTGATTCATAATGTTTTCGAAATCCGTCAGCAGAGAAGCGATTTCCTGATTCGCTTTTTTTCTGAATGCTGCTTCCAACTGACAGGCTGCCGAATATAGCCGAGCGGCGCCGAGATTTCCGGCAACGCCCTTGATCGTATGAATCAGCCGTCCAAACTCTTCGTTATCTCCCATGTTTGGTAATTTTCTGATATTGACCGAAAAATCAGCATAATCTTCGTAAAAGTTCTTTAACATGCGGTGATAAAACCCGATATTGCCTCCTGCCCGAGCCAGACCCGACCGGGTATCGAGGATATCGGAATTCTGAGAGCTGCTACCGGATAGTCGGATTCGAGAAGTCTCGACAACCTGATCTGCGGCTTTCGGATGGGCTGATTTCGGTTTTATCCATTTTGCCAGAATTGCAAATAATGCCGCAGGTTCTATGGGTTTGCTGAGATAATCGTTCATCCCGGCTGCCATACATTTTTCATATTCTCCGCTGATGGCATATGCAGTCAGAGCAATGATGGGAAGATCGGGATTCCGGCTTTCGAAGTTCATTCGGATTCGGCGAGCAGCCTCATACCCGTCCGTTTCCGGCATCTGGATATCCATCAGAATCGCATCGAATTCCGAAAACTGAGCGGCTGTAACCGCTTCTTTGCCATTATTGGCAACCTCCACAATCAGACCGGCTTGCTCCATCAGTTCTCTGGCAACTTCCTGATTGATTTTGTTATCTTCTGCCAGAAGTATTCTTGCCCCTCTGAGAGAGTCCGGAGATATTCTGCTTTCCGAATTGCTCGCTATATCGTGTTCCGCCCCGATGCCAAACCCCACGATAAACGTAAATGTGCTTCCGTTACCCGGCTTGCTTTCCACAGTGATTTCTCCGCCCATCATGGCGGACAGTTTTTTACAGATTGCCAGTCCCAGTCCTGTGCCGCCGAATCTTCGGCTCACAGAGCCGTCCGCCTGAGTAAAGGCATCGAAAAGATAGGATAAATTTGCCGAAGAAATTCCGATTCCGGTATCCTGCACAGAAAATTCAAGTCTGATCGAGTCCGAAAGTTGTTCTTTTTTCCGAATCCGAACGGTAATATGTCCTTTTTCTGTGAATTTGACTGCATTATCTGCCAGATTGACCAGAATTTGCCTCAGACGCAGGGCATCGCCGATAAGCCACTTCGGCAGATTTTCATCGATTAGATATATAAACTCAAGCCCTTTTTCCTCGGCTTTGACAGAAATGATTTCTGCCAGAGAACTCATCACATCCTCCAGATTGAAGGAAGCAGACTCTATTTCCAGCATTCCGGCTTCGATCTTGGAAAAGTCAAGAATATCATTGATGATTCCGAGAAGCGAATGAGCGGATCTGTGGATTTTATTCAGGTAATTTCTCTGCTTGTCATTCAGTTCGGTCTGTAGTGCAAGATGGGTCAGTCCGATAATCGCATTCATGGGGGTTCGGATTTCATGGCTCATATTGGCAAGAAATTCGCTTTTTGCCTGATTTGCCGCATCTGCATATTCCCGCGATAGCCGAGCTTCGATCAATGCCTGTTCAAGCTCTTTTTTGGCATTGGACAACTCTTCTGTCCGTTCTCTGACTTTCTGCTCCAGTCCCTGATTCGCCTCTTCCAGCAAACCTTCTATTCGTCTGCGCTCGGCAATTTCCTGCTGTGCCTGAGCATAGAGTTTTTCCATCAGATTCCGCTGTTCTGCCAATTGCTTATCTATAAAATACGAATGAAGGGCTTTGGTGGTCATCAGTCTGAGATTTGCCTCGTCCCAGGGTTTGGAAATATATCCGTATAAATTGGCATGGTTGACCACATTACCGACAGCCTGAGCGGTTGCCTGACCGGTCAGAAATATTTTCAATGCTTTGGGATATCGGGCATGAACCGTAATCAGCAGTTCATCGCCTTTCATGCCCGGCATGATCTGATCGGAAATAATCAGAGGAACTTCAACCGTATCCGCTGCCAGTTCCTCAAGAACTTCCAAAGCTTCTTCAGCGCTTTCCGCGATTTCTATGGTATAGGTATTTCCCAAATGGTGAATCAGTTGATCTCTGAGACTGTTAAGAATCGCTATTTCGTCGTCAACACATAAAATTGCTGCTTTTTTCATGAATTTTTATCCCATCCGGAAGTCATGGCTTCGATCAGTTCTTCTTCTGTCCAGGGTTTGGATATGCAGCGATGCAAGTCCGCGTCCTTACGCGCCCGCTCAATTGCATGGATATCCGCATGTCCGGTCAGCATCACCTTGACGATTCCCGGAAATTTCTGATGCACCCGGATCAGAAACTCATCGCCTTTCATGCCCGGCATCAGCCAGTCGGAAACAATCAGAATAATACTTACTTCGTCTTTATTCAGTTCATCAATCACTTCCAACGCTTCATCCGCGCTTTCGGCAAATTCGTAAATGTACTGATCTCCGAAATTCCGGCGCAATTGGTCTCCGAGACATTTTAAGATAATTTCTTCGTCATCCACGCATAAAATAGCATTATTCGGCATATCATCAGACTCCTATCGGTAAATATACGTTAAAAGAGGTTTTTCCCGGCTGACTTTCCACTTCGATTCTGCCATCATGTCTTTCCATAATTTTTTTCACAATATCCAATCCCATTCCGCTGCCTTCTCCTGCCGGCTTTGTCGTAAAAAACGGATCGAACATATTTTTTCTGACATACTCGGATATTCCGCAGCCCGAATCACAGATGCTCACAACAACTTCTCTGTTTTTCGCATAAACGCGGATCCGCATCTCTCCCGTGCCGTTCATGGCATAAATCGCATTGTCAATCAGATTGGTCCATACCTGATTGAGTTCATCGGGATAACACCATATTTTCGGAATATCCCCATATTCCCGAATAACGGTTATTCCGCGTTTGAGTTGATTGTGATACAGTGTCAGAACAACTTCGATGCCTTCGGTGATGTCTGCCTGAATTTTCTGAGCACCTTCGTCGTATCTCCCGTAGCTTTTCAGCGCGAACACGATTTTGGAAGCCCGATCCACTGCCATCGCAATATTCCGGCTGTTACTCTGCTGCATATACAGATTATACGCGGTTTGCAGAATAAATGAATTATTTTTATCGGTCAGCAGAGGGAGAAATCGCGGAATATCCTGAACAATACCCATATTTACCAGCGTGGTCGCGGCAGATTCTGCATCTGCAATACCATAAGACTTAAGTTCTTCCGTGAGTTCTCGTCTGATTTTCCGAGCTTCTTTGGAAGACAAAGATTCCTTGACCTCCGAAGCGGTCTGAAGAAGCGCGAAAAAATCTGCCTGACGTTCCGGGGAAAGCATCTGAAACAATTGCGGTACCTGCTCGACAGATTTCTGAAGCGCATTGGAAATATTGCTGATCGAAGCCCGTATCGCGCCTAAAGGAGTGTTGATTTCATGGGCAATCCCCGCGACCAGTTGTCCCAATGCCGCCATTTTTTCACGAAGAATCAGTTGGTTCTGAGCAGACCTGAGCTTTTTCAAAGCATCGGTCAATGCGCTGTTTTTTTCTTCGAGTTCTTTTCGGAGATTGTGAATGCTCAGGTGATTTTTTACCCGCACCAGAACTTCTTCCGCTTCGAATGGTTTGGTAATATAATCCACGCCGCCCATTGAAAAGGCTTTGATTTTATCTATGACTTCGCTTTGCGCGCTGATAAAAATAATCGGAATATTGCGGGTCTTCTCATCGGCTTTCAGTTTTTCGCAAACCTGATAGCCATCCATACCGGGCATTCGGATATCGAGCAGAATCAGATTCGGAGGCTCGGCAAAAGCGGCAGTCAATGCCAATGTTCCGTTCGGTACAGGACGAACCGTGTATCCTTCTTTGCTCAATATTGCCGCCAAAAGCCGCAGATTGGCGGGGGTATCGTCAACAATCAGAATATTTCCGTTATTATAACTCATTCGGCTCTCCTTTGTATCCTTCGGCATGGCGATCCGACCATTCTCTGATTCGCAGAATAAATGTGTCGAAATCTTTCAGATCTCTTTGAAAGATGCCGAAAACAACCTCATCTTCGATTTTTTCATAACGATGAACCAGCATATTCCGAAAAGAAGCCATGTTCTGATATATATTCACCTCGCTATGATTTATAATCCCATGCTCGCTCAGGACAAGAAATATATCTCTGTATCCTGTCGGCTCTCTCCATTGATAAAATGAAATAATATGATTGCCTATATCCAGTACCAGTTCTGTGGCAAGATGCAGATACCGTTCTACAAATGCCTTTGATCTGACATCGGCTTGATATTTTTCCCAAGTGATATCTGTAGATTTGCGAAGCTCGGTCAGATATTCCCGAAGTTTGGATAATTTTCTGGATAACAATTCTTTATCAACCATTTTCATTATCCCTGATTTCTCTGAACAGAAATTTGCTGTCCAAATATTCATGTCTGGCAAATACTTCCTGACGCACGCGTTCTATGCGGTCTTTCTCATAAACAAGTTTTCCGTATTTGAGTATCTGATGCTGAAGCAGCGGATTCGATTGGGCAAATATGCAAAGATCAACATCACATCCCAGCAGATTCGACAACAGTGTTTCCCATTCAATCCGTTTAAAGCCGTCAACATATCGTTTCATCAACAGTGAGATGTCCGCATCACTGTTGGGACGATTTTTGCCGGTTGCTCTTGATCCGAAGAGATAAACAGCGGCAATATCAGGATGTTGCTCCGCAAAAGCTCTGATTCTGCCGATAAGCGTATCAAGGTCATTCATACTCTGCCTGTCTGCATCATACTTCATATTTTCAAAATCGGATTCCGTATTTTTGTTATGCCATTTTCGGATTTTTGTAAAGCTATTTCTTCACAGGATGAGGTATCGGAAAGATAATCGCAGTAAGCGATCAAACATGAAAGGGAGCAAAGAGTACTGCCCCCTGATATGCTTTTAACAACCGGCAAGTTCTTTGCCGCAGTGTTTGCAGATATTGGCTCTGCGCTTGATAATCTCGGCACAGAACGGACATTCCCGCGTAAAATGACGCTCATGGATTTTGCCGACTGCCTCGTTCACTTTGTTTTGAATCAGTTCATTGCCGAATTTCATATTTCTCAAAGGCTCGACAGCTTCCAATTCACCGATATCTCCGATCATTTCAGCAGCTTTGAGCCTGACTCGCGCAGGCTCGGCGGCATTGGTCAGAATATTCAGAACCGTTACACCGTCTTTTGCCACATAACAATCCGCTAGCATGGAAAAACCTTTTTTGATCTGCTCTTTGAGGATTTCTTCCTGCATAGCTGCCTGATCGTCAATGATCTGTCCTTTTGCACCCATCGGGCTGAACACTGGCATAAATTCGTATTTGTCTGTTCCGGGATAACTCATGCATCGGCATGACGCGTTATGACCGTAATTTTCTTCCATATCTTTCCATCCGCTTTCATACACGGAGCAATGATCGTTGAAGCAGACAAACAAATACGGAACACCCCATCCGAGTCCGTCACTGTAGGTCATCTGCGGAACTTCCCACAAGCTCATCTCAATGCCGCAATACGGGCAGCAGGGCTTTTTCTGGGACATGATTTTTTCAAAAATTTCTTCTTTGCTCTCAAAAGACATAACTATATAAACCTCCGATAAAAGGATTTTTGCCCGGCAAACCGCAAGTTAAGCCCTTTTCGGAATATGTCAAATTATTTCGGATTTTTCCAGAAAATAAGGCATCTGTATCCGCCACCATATCCAGTCATGGCTGACATCATGTCCCCATACATCTACCCACGCGGGAATCTGCTTGGATTCCAGAATCCGTTTCAGTGACAACGTATCGCCGATACAGTCATACTGATCGCAACGCTCCCACGCTCCTTGCCCCACACAGAAAATCAGGCGGCTTGTCCGATACTTATCGAGATATTGCGGATCAGTCAGTGCGGGCAGATACAGCAGAGGGAAATGATAATATACGGAATCATCCAAATAGCCTTTGAGCAGATAATCTGGACCATACAGACCGCTTAAGGCAATCACGCTATCGAATATTTGCGGGTGTCTAAACAAAAAATTCGCAGCATGATACGCGCCCATGCTGCATCCTGTCGTCATCAATTTGAAAGATAAGGGTCGGTGATACCGGATAAACGGTACGACTTCATCGAGAATGTAGGTTTCATATTGAAGATGGCGCGATAGCCTCTGAGACGGAGCAATGCCGAAATTCAGCCATGATTCGTGATCCGCACTGTCTGCTGCAAACAAGGTGATTCTGCCGCTTTCGATAAAAAAGCGGCACGCGTCAACCATTCCAAAATCTTCATATTCGTAAAATCGTCCTCCGGAAGACGGAAAAACCAGAATCGGCTTTCCAGCATGTCCGTAAATTTTCAATTCCATTTCTTTGCCCAACGCGGGGCTGTACCATTTATGATATTGAATATCCATCAGATTCGTTCCTCAAAAGCCGATCTATTTTCCCTTTATCGCCAGCATTCTGACCCGCTCTCTGGCATAGTCCCGAGCGGAAAAATGACAGATTTCTTCTCCTTTTTCCTCGAATACCCAAGGCTCTTCTCCCCATTTCATATAATATTCCCAAAGCTCGTCTTCTTTTTTTCGGACACTGTGAATTTTAAGGAGAAAATCATCAATCATTTTCTTGCAGACAGCGATTGCTGTTTCGCAATCCTGATACGCACCTTTGACATATCGTTCCGGTCGGTTATGATATCGGAAATTTTCTTCCACTACAACCAGATAGCGTTTTTTTTCAGTCAGCCGTTTCCATGCCAGATAATATTTTTTCAATCGCTCGATGTCTTTTTCCGTAGGAGATTTTGGGTTTTTAAACCGCCTGATATTCATATTATCTTCGATATCTGCGAGTTTGACTTTTCTGGCAATGGCATTCTGCTGAATCCGGTCTATGAATGCCTCATATTCTTCCCCGTCATGTTTGCTCAGATATTGAATTGCTTCAATCGCTTCTTCGGAAATTCCTTCATTGCGAAGATCGTCCGCTGTGAGTAGGGTATCTTCCAACACATCATGCAGTACTGCTGCAATCATTTCATTTTCCGTATCCATATTCAGCATCACCCGAAGCGGATGCAGGATATAGGGCTGATCTGCCTTATCTTTCTGTCCCGAATGAGCTTTTACAGCGAGCAAAATCGCTTTTTCCAACATGACTGCCTCCTTAAAGTAAAATATTCTTTATGTCGGATTCTCTGCCTGATAAAGCTTCAGGTTCCATCCCGTTCCATTCGGAAAAAATTGGACCAATTCTTGAATTTTTTCTGTATCTTGTAGTACTCGACATTTCCATCGCCGCTTTTGGGCAGTTCATCCACGAACTCAATCCAGTTCGGATACATGTATCGGGAAATTCTGTGACGTTTGGTCATTTCCTCGATCACATATTTCCCCAGTTCTTTCTTTAAGTTTTCAGACGGCAGCACATCATCGTGGAGGGTGATGAATGCCCTGGGTCTGTAATTCTTCTGCTCGTCCTGCGTATTGATGACAGAGGCTTTTCTGACAGTTTTGGTCTGCATTTCAAGGATTTTTTTCATTTCCCAGTTGTAAAATTCATCGTACTTCATCTTCGGGAGTTTGTTTTCCGAAACAAAATCAATCCAATGTGGGTACATTGAGTCCGGCAC
>CAZMDM010000197.1:0-4763 GCA_964564775.1 uncultured Desulfonema sp.
ACCTCTTTCAAAACTGTTCAGCCAAGCGATAAATCGCCCGGCTAGAAACCGAAGCCTGCTTAAGCAGGCTTGAGCTTATAGCCCTGAAATTGATTTCGGGGCTTTGGAAAGAGGTCTATTTTTTCAACTGCGTAACTCCTACTAATATGAATGCGGAAAAAAATCTGTGAAACATCTCACATTTTTTTTGTGAAATTGCTCACATTTTTTCAAAAAATGAACTGGAATCGGATATGATAAAAATATGGATAGTTACAGAAAATTGTGTTTTTGGGGGGATTTGAAAGCCTGACGATATCGTCAATCAGGATTCACAGGGTCGGCAGGACTGGCACCCGGCAAACCCCGAATCCTGAAATATTCAGATCACCGGCTCGGACCGGGAATATCATAGGTGGTGCATGAACCTGACGAACATTGGCGGGTCTGGGAACTCATGCCTGCTTTGGCACCGGAGCCGCCTCCGAAAGCATAATTCGCGCTGCTCATCACCCGCTCGAACTCTTCCGAGCCGCATTTCGGGCATTTCATTTCAACATCTTCTTCTTTTTTCATGACCAGTATTTCAAACAGGTCTTCGCATTTTGTGCATTTGAATTCGAATATGGGCATAAAAGCCTCCTTGAAAATTTTCGGAACAAGAAAACAAGTCTTTCTTATTCATTGATTTTATTTATTATATATTAGCTTCACAGCCTTACCTGCTGTAAGCGGATCTGTTTTTTCAAAATCGTCTGAGCGATGTTTTCAAACTGAGGGGTAACATCGGAGACAAAAAAACGCGCGGCTGCCTGTTTCACCATCGTGGCATTGATTGTCGGATGAGTGTTCAGAAAATATCTGATCTTTCTTGCCACCGAAACCGCAGAATCAATCAGTACCACTTTTTTGCCGATCTTGTGCTGAATTAGGTCCTTCAATACCGGATAATGCGTACAACCCAAAATTAGCGTGTCAATCTGTTTTTCCTTGAGCGGATGCAGATATTTTTTAACGATCATCCGGGTTTCGGGCTTGTTCAGCCAGCCTTCTTCCACCAACGGAACCAAGAGCGGACAAGGCACGGAATAAATTTTTGCCTGAGGCGCGATCTGTGTGATTTTTCCTTCATAAATACTGCTTGCAACCGTTGCCCGTGTTCCGATCACTCCGATTCTGAATTTTCGGGAATTCTGAACCGCCAGTTCCACAGCCGGAGTAATCACTTCGAATATCGGGACCGGAAATTTTTCCATGAGAATTTCTGTCGCCGCACTGGAAGCGGTATTGCACGCGATCACAATCAGCTTCGCGCCCTGTTTTATCAGAAATTCGCTGTCTTCCAGCGCATACTGAATCACGGTCTGACGACTTTTGCTGCCATAAGGGGTGCGGGCAGTGTCGCCGAAATATACAATGTCATATTCGGGCATTTCCTGCATCAGCGCACGAACCACCGTGAGTCCTCCGATGCCCGAATCAAATATACCGATCATAATGTGTCAGGTGTTAGGGGTTAAGCGCGAGAAGTTCTTGCTTTACGCGTTCGATAATGGTTTTGTCCGGGACATCCGTGCGGATGCCGGGACATGAATTTGCCATGGTGCGCCAATTGACGATATCGGTCAGAACGCTTTCAAGAAAGGGCCATTTTCTGCACATCCGGGGCTTGACCGGATGAATCGTGCAGAGTTTGTCTTTCCAGAACATGCAGTAGCCGTTTTCCGCCTGAGCAAGTACCAGTCTGGTGCCGGAATGCTGACAGCAGTTTTTCACAAAGTCATCAGGCGACATACCGATATATGCCGAAATCGCGTCAATATCGTTCTCGCGGATATACGTTCCGCCATAGCCTTTGCAGCATTCTCCGCATTGCTGACAATCGAAAATATCAGGTTCTGAGGGCATAACGGGTCTCCATTGCCCGGCGCATGGTCATCTGATCCACATATTTCAGATCTCCGCCGATGGGAACGCCGGAAGCAATCCGGGTAACTCTGACCGACATGCTTTCAAGGCGCTCGGCAATATACGCGGCTGTGGCATCGCCCTCGACTGTCGTGGAGGTTGCGATCACCACTTCCCGGATATTTTCCGCAGAAATTCTGTCCACCAGTTCCCGAATCCGGATATTGTCAGGTCCGATGCCGTCAATGGGAGACAGCACGCCCTGCAGAATATGATAGCCTCCCCGAAAACTGCCCGATCTTTCGACCGCAACCATTTCCGCAGGCTGTTCCACCACGCACAGCACCCGGTGATCTCTGTCCGGATTGCCGCATACTCCGCAGAGTTCGTCATCGCTCAATGCAAAACATCGGGAACACAGCCGTGCCTTTTGTCGTACTTCCAAAATTCCGGCAGCCAGAGATTCCGCATCTTTCATCGGCGCACGCAGAATGTGCATGGCAAGACGTTCTGCTGTTTTTTCACCGATTCCCGGAAGCTTGGAAAATTGTTTGATGAGTTTCAACACCGAAGAGGGATAATAACTCATGAAAAGCCTATCACATCAGACCGGGAATATTGAATCCGCCGGTCAGTTTGCCCATTTCGTCTCCGACCATTTCCTGAGATTTCTGCAACGCGTCGTTGACTGCAGCCAGAACCAAATCCTGAAGCATATCCACATCTTCCGGATCAACCACTTCTTTTTCGATATGGATGGAGAGCAACTGCTGCTTGCCGTTTGCCACAGCCTTGACCATGCCGCCGCCCGCCGAGCCTTCGATGGTCTTTTCCGCAAGCTCTTCCTGAAGTTTCAGCATTTTCGCCTGAAGCTTCTGAGCCTGTTTCATCATATTCCCCACGTTGCCCATATTTCCCATGCCTTTCATGTTCCGCGATTCTCCTTGTCGAAATTTTGAGCAAGGATAGCATATCCGTTGTCAAAATGCAATCGGAGGGTGAATTGATCTTAGTGATCTGTCAATATTATGCTGCGGTTTATCAAAAAAACTGTTGATTAGAGTATGATTTATATATTATCAAGGAAGTTGAAAGTTTTATCAACCCTTTTTCAGAAAGGAGATAAGTTATGAAATATGTCCTGATGACAGCAAGCGTACTGCTTCTGGTTCAGATGATTTTCGGAACTGCGCTTTATGCCCAGCCCGAAACATCCGAGGATAAAACACTTTCCCCGTATTTTCTGGTCAAAAGCGAAGACCCGAATGTGGATCAACTGCCGCTGAAATCCACCGGCGCGGAGGTCAATATCGCAGGCGTCATCGCAGATGTTAAAGTAACGCAGGTATATAAAAATGAAGGCAAACAGGCAATCGAGGCGATCTATGTGTTTCCCGCGTCGTCCAAAGCCTCAGTCTATGGCATGAAAATGACCATTGGCGAGCGCACCATCATTGCCAAAATTCAGGAAAAAGAAAAAGCCCGTCAGGAGTACGAACAGGCAAAGCAGGAAGGCAAAAGCGCGTCTTTGCTGGAACAGCAGCGTCCCAATGTGTTTCAGATGAATGTGGCAAACATCATGCCCGGCGATCTGATCAAAGTCGAGTTGAACTATACCGAACTGCTCGTTCCCACAGACGGCGTGTATGAATTTGTGTACCCGACCGTTGTGGGTCCGAGATATTCCAATACACCCGAAGCAACAGCCGCTCCTTCGGAAAAATGGGTAAAAAATCCGTATCTGCATCAGGGCGATGCTCCGCCGTATGAGTTTGACATTACAACAAAAATAGCGGCGAGTATTCCGATTCAGGAGGTTAGCTGTACTTCTCACAAGGTCAATGTGTCTTATGAGAGTCCGGCTCTTGCAACTGTAAAGCTCGATTCATCTGAAAAATCCGGCGGCAACCGGGATTATATTCTCAAATATCGCCTGACCGGTGGACAGATCGAATCCGGTATTCTGCTGTATCAGGGCGAAAAGGAAAATTTTTTTCTGCTGATGATGCAGCCGCCCAAAAAGGTCTCGGATGCACAGATTCCGGCAAGAGAATATATCTTTATCGTGGATGTATCCGGTTCCATGCACGGATTTCCTATAGAAATTTCCAAAACTTTGCTCAAAAATCTGATTTCCAATCTCAAACCCGATGATACCTTTAATGTGCTGCTGTTTTCCGGCGGCTCAACCGTGATGTCAGAGAAATCTGTTCCGGCAAATTCGGATAATATTGCTAATGCTATCAACGTGATTGACAGACAGCGCGGCGGCGGCGGAACCGAATTGCTGCCTGCATTGAAAAAAGCATTCTCATTGCCGACCGATGAAAAACGATCCCGATCCTTCATTATTGCTACGGACGGTTATGTCAGCGTTGAAAAAGAGGCTTTCGATCTGATGCGCGAAAAACTCGGACATGCCAATATGTTCGCATTCGGCATCGGTTCTGCGGTCAATCGCTTTCTGATCGAAGGCATGGCACATGTCGGCATGGCAGAGCCGTTCATCATCGCCAAGCCGGATGAGGCAGCTTCGAGAGCCGATAAATTCCGAAAATATATTCAGACGCCGGTGCTGACCAAAGCAAAGATTGATTTCGGCAGCTTTGAAACTTATGATGTCGAGCCGCCTTCGATTCCCGATGTGCTGGCAGAACGTCCGGTAATTGTGTTCGGTAAATGGAAAGGCAATCCCAAAGGCACGATAAAATTGAACGGCATCAGCGGAGATCGTCCGTATTCCACGGAAATCGCTTTGGATAAAATCAGTCCGTCTCCGCTCAATGCCGGATTGCGCTATCTCTGGGCAAGACATCGGATTATGATTTTGGGAGATTACAATCGTCTGCAACAAGATGACAAACGGGTGAAAGAAA
>CAZMDM010000198.1:0-6954 GCA_964564775.1 uncultured Desulfonema sp.
ATATAACTTGTAACGACTCTTGTTTGAAAGATCAAGAAATAATTTTCGGAGGAAATGATGATTTCCAAAACTTTGGTCAAAGCATTCCAGACCCTTCTCGGTGCTGTGAATGTCAAGTCTCAGGAGCCGGATCGTGCGGCATATTCGTATGACGCGGCAGTGCTTGCCCCGGTGATTCCCGAACTGGTGCTGCGTCCCAATACCAGCGAGCAGTTGGGCAAAACCATCCGCCTGTGCAATGAAAATAAAATCCCCATCACAGTTCGGGGCGCGGGAACGAATTTAAGCGGCGGAACCATTCCCGCTCCCGGCGGCGTGGTGGTGCTGACCTGCAGCATGAATAAGATTGTCGAAATCAATGAGCAGGATTTGTATGCCATTGTCGAACCCGGCGTGATTACTGCCAAATTTGCCGCAGCAGTTCAGGCAAAAGGCTTGTTTTATCCGCCGGATCCGGGCAGTCAGGCAGTGTCCACCATTGCCGGAAATGTGGCGGAAAATGCCGGAGGTCTGCGCGGCTTGAAATATGGCGTTACCAAAGATTATGTCATGGGCATGGATTTTTTCGACGCGAACGGCAATCTGATTAAAAACGGCTCCAAAACCGTGAAATGTGTTACCGGATTCAACTTGGCAGGACTGATGACTGCTTCCGAAGGCTGTTTCGGCGTGTTCAATCGGATTATCTTAAAACTCATTCCGCCACCTGCTGCTCAGAAAGCCATGATGGCAATTTATGACACCGAAGCCGGAAGTTCTCAGACCGTTTCAGACATCATTGAAAATAAAATTCTACCTTGCACGCTGGAATTTATGGATAATTTCACGATTCGGGCGGTCGAGGACTTTGCTCATGCGGGACTGCCGACCGATGCCAAAGCCTTGCTGCTGATCGAAGTTGACGGGCATCCGGCTCAGGTGGAGGAAGATGCGGCAAAAGTGGAGGCTATCTGCAAGAAAAACGGCGCATTGAAAATTCAGATGGCACAATCTGCTGCCGAAAGAAACAAAGTCTGGGAAGCCCGAAGAGCCGCATTGTCTGCACTGGCTCGCCTGAAACCGACAACCGTGCTGGAGGACGCGACCGTTCCCCGAAGCAAAATTCCTGAAATGGTGCGGGCTGTCAGCAATATTGCCCAAAAATACAATCTGACCATCGGCACCTTCGGACACGCGGGCGATGGCAATCTGCATCCGACCATTCTGACAGACAAGCGGGACAAAGCCGAATGGGTCAGAGTGGAAAAAGCCATTGACGATATTTTCGATATTGCGCTGTCTCTGGGCGGAACATTATCGGGAGAACACGGCATCGGCAAAGCAAAATCCCGCTATCTGTCCAATGAAATCGGTATTTCCTCAATCGAGTATTGCAGGCAGATCAAAAAAGCCATTGACCCGAACAATATTCTCAATCCCGGCAACATTATCGGAGGCTGATTATGCAGGAACTTCGACATTTGACAGAAGCGTTGAAATCGCTGGAAGATGAGATTTGCGGATGTATGCGTTGCGGGCTGTGTCAATCCGTATGCCCGTTGTTTGCCCAGACGTTGAATGAGGCAGACGTGGCAAGAGGAAAACTGAGCCTTTTAGACGGGCTTGCCTCTGAGATGCTCAAAGATGCGGATGGGGTAAAACAGCGTTTGGACAAATGCTTATTGTGCGGCTCCTGCGCGGCTAATTGTCCGAGCGGCGTCAGCGCATTGGATATTTTTATGAAAGCCAGAGTGATTTTAACGGCATATCAAGGGCTTTCTCAGCCCAAACGCCTGATTTTCAGAGGAATGCTGTCTCATCCGCGATTTTTCGATAAACTGCTCGAATTCGGGATAAAATTTCAATCGCTGTTCACTCAGCCTGCCAGTGAATTGCTGGGAACTTCCTGTTCCAAGATCATGTCGCGGTTGATCGGAAATCGTCATTTCATGCCCTTGGCAGATATTCCGTTCCATAAAAAATATGCGGCAAAAGATACACCGCCCGGAAAATCGGGACTCAAAGCCGCGTTTTATTACGGATGCCTGACCGATAAGGTGTATCCCCGAATCGGGGAGGCTGTCCTGAAAGTGCTGGATCATCACGGCATCGGAATATTTATGCCGGAAAATCAGGCTTGCTGCGGCATTCCCGCGTTGTCTTCCGGCGATATGAAGACATTCAAAGAATTGGTGCGGCTCAATCTCAAGGCATTCGGAGGCGGACAATTCGATGCACTGGTTACGCCATGTGCCACCTGCACCTCGACCATCAAAGAGTTCTGGACATTGTTTGCCAATGAATTTTCCGAAGACGAAGCAGCAAAAATCAGGGCGATTGCGGCAAAAACGATGGACATTAGCGAGTTTATCAGTGCAAAGTGCAAAGTGCAAAGTGCAAAGTTGAGTGAGAATCATGAAAAAAGAAAACCGATTACTTATCATGATCCTTGCCATCTGAAGAAAACATTGAAGATTTCCGCTCAGCCGCGTGCATTGATTGCTGCGAATACGGATTACGAGTTTGTCGAGATGAATGAAGCGGATTATTGCTGCGGCTGCGGCGGGAGTTTCAATCTTCAGCATTATGAGACGTCAAAGCAGATCGGAAATCGGAAACGGGATAATATTGTTGCTTCGAAAGCGGAAGTTGTGGCGACTTCATGCCCGGCTTGCATGATGCAGATCACGGATATGCTATCTCAGAATCATGATAAAATTGCTGTGAAGCATGTTATTGAGGTGTATGCGGGACAGATTGTTCAGACTTCAGCGTAATCTCTTCTAATGTTCCATTTTCTTCATCACTATCAATCCCAGTTTTCTACTCTATATAACTTTCTTTTAATCCGGTTCTGTATAGATATAATTTAATTTATTCTTTCATTGATGGGCATCAAAAAGTGATGCCCAATCATCAAAATAATGATAAAAATCTTCAAAATAAGGACAAAAACTACAAAATTTGTAGTAAAATCCTGCAAAAAATGCAGATCAGAGCATTTTTTATTGTTTTTATTTTGTCATCAGGTTTTGCTGAATAAAGAATGGTATCTATTTTGCATAGAATATTCTATCAGAAAAATGCCAAACTCATCGTGAGGTGAGGACGGAAAGCTACGGGTCTTGAGAGGGTCAAGATAGCCGGGTTGCCCTGAAACAGAGGTAACTCGGCTTTTTTATTTTAATCTCCGCGATGCCTTGTATCATCAGGATTCTGAGGCAGAAGGATATGTGAAAAATATCACAGGAAATATGTGATGAAGTTCACAGAAACCACGTCAGTTGTATTGTATATTTCGGATCGGATTTAAAAAAAGGAGATATAAAAATGGATAATTTTCTAAGCTATTTTCCAAGGATTCTTATGAAAACAGTAATTGAGATTCTGGCATTGGCGGTAATGATCTATTTATTATTGATCGCAGGAATCGCTGTTGCTTCCGAAGGAGGTTCGTCTTTTCCTGTTGCCGAATCTGCTGCAACGATGCTGACAGGAGTCGGAATGATCGGTATAGCCGCTATCCTCAGAAAGAGGTTCAACAGATAAGTTGTCCTCTTTCTGAAAAAAATTTTATCATGGTATTTTCGCTTCCGCAAAAAAGCTGATTAATCTGCAAAGCCGAAGATATCAGTAGATTTACAAATTGTCATATTGACATGCGAAAGGATTTTGGCGTATTGAATTTCGGGTCAGAAGAAAATAATCTGAAACGCGAAAGAGCCAAAAAATGAGCCAAGAAAATCTTGTCAACAGAAACATTCTGATCGCGGCTGACGAATCGGAAAATGCTAGGCGCGCGGTGGAATATGTGGCAAAACTTCTGAAAGGGAGCGAAGGATTCAGGGTTACCATCATGCACCTGATCCATGAGCCTGATGAAGATTTTTTCCTTGATGATGCGGAAAAAGAAAAATGGTTGGAGCAATACACGAAAAATGTATCCCAGATGCTGGAGGAATATCGCCAAATCCTGCTCGATGAGGGATTTGCACCGGAAAATGTTGCGGTATATTCCAGAGTCCGGTGGTGTCCGTCAATGGCAGAGTGTATTTTGTCGGAAAGGGACACGCTCGAATACGGAACCATTGTGGTCGGCAGACGAGGCTTGTCTTTGAAAGAAGAATTTCTGTTCGGCAGCATTTCCGGCACAGTGGTCAGACGCGCGCGCAACTGCGCGATATGGGTCGTTGCATGAAAAATGATTCTGACTGTTTTATGAAAAAATATGGGTTATTCTATGTGTCATCCCGAGGGAAGTCTGTTTACTGAATCGGGATACAAGGAGGATGAAGGGATGAAAAGATAAAAAATCCTTACATTCTTATAAAATTTTTCAATCCCGATTCAGTATCGGCGCAAAAATTTCTTTGGCAACTTCTCCGAATCTTTCGGGCAGATATTCATCTCTGAAACATAAGCGATAATAGGGATCCTCTTTTTCCCCACGATGATATTCATCCCCATTCCACACAAAGCTTCCTTTTTCCAATGCCTCAGCCGGAGATTTGCCGTTTATCAGAGCCTGAGCGTATTCGAATGAAGATTTTGGAAAAAAATGAAGCGGTTTTCTCAATCCCTGCCAATATCGCATCAGAAGATCTTCCAGTATTTGAAGCGGTTCTGTTACAGGTTGATACTCAATAGTTTTGTCGGAGCCGATCAGGACAGTTGGTATTGACTGTTTCAGATTCAGCAGCAGATGGCAAATCCATGCGCTCAGACGATCTTTTGGCGTTATACTTGCATATCGGAAGCGGATCAGGCGCTGAGAGCGAAGCCCTTCGATGCTGCCGACAATCCGAAAATCAGAGATTGTCTCATCTATATACACGGATTTCATCGGGGAATCCTGAAGATACGGCTTGAGTTTTTCCGAAAAATATCTGACTTTACTGCTGAAGTTCTGATACGCACATTCTCCGACAGTTCCGTGAGGCAGTTCTCCGGCAGCCAGCTTTATCTTGAAAAAATCGCTCAGATCAATGCCATTCAGACATTTTTCCAACAGGTTCTGATTCAGCAGATATTGATCTAAACCTTTGATATTAAATGATTCTGTATCGGATAACGCCGCATCTGTTTCATCAAGATACACTCCAAGCCGTTTCTGAAGCAGAAACCGTGTCGGATTGCTGAAAAAAAATGTCAGATCATTCAGATCAACGGTTTTCCACTCCGGTTCTGGTTCGGATAAGCCTTCGGAAATAAACGCCTGTATCTGTTTTTTAGGCAGAAGCAGAGCCTCAGCCGCGTTGCGATACTCTTCCGAATAACTGAACAAACGTTCATCCTTCTTAACTCTTAATACATCACACGTAACACTTCCCTCAAAATAGTCTCTGCTGAATGCCTGAAGCCGGTGTTTCACCAGAATATGGTCGCGGATAATGTGTTTTTCGGGAATATGAAAATGTTTTTCAATGTAATCCATAAGTTCGCTGACCAATACCGATGGCGGAATCACGCTGTTATCCTGAATACTTTGTCCTATATAGCTGATATAAAAGCATTTTCTGGCAGATAAGAAGGATTCCAGAAACAAATATCGGTCATCATTGCGCCGGGAAGGGTCTCCGGGTCTGGGATGTTTGGCGATCAGATCGAATCCGGGACGCTCCGATCTTCGGGGATACGCGTCATGGTTCATACCGATCAGACAGATCACCTGAGCCGGAATGCTCCGCATGGGCAGCATGGCGCAGAAAGTAACTCCACCGGTGATAAATCCGAATCCGAAACCTTCCTGCGTCAGGCGCGAGGACAGGTAATTTCGGATAACCTGAATATCTACAGGTTCGTCAAATTCCGCAAGCATCTGCATCTTCTCAAGAGTGTTCAGACAAGCCCGGATTTTCTGAATTTCCCGTTCATACAGTTCATCGGATATAAAAAAATTTTCCAAAAGGTTTTTAAACGTTTCCGCCCATCGGGACAAGTTTTTGGGATCGTTGAGAGTATGAATTGTGGAAAATAATTGATGAATAAATTCAAGGAATTTTCCCAGAATTACCGTCTCGTTTCCCTCGATGTGGTCATACGGAAGAATGCCTGCAAACAGCTTTTCGTCATATCCGGGCATGGCATAGCCCAGAAGCAGACGCTCGATACCGGCTTTCCATGTATTTTGAGTAAAATCCGGCAGATCGCAGGATGCCCGATGCTGTTCGTTAATACCCCATCGGATACGGGTATCTTTAATCCATCGGCGGATGATTTCCAAATCGCTTTCGCTGAGTCCGAATTTCTGATAAATAGCTGGATTTTCTAAAATATCCATGATCTGAGCCGCGCCGCAACGGCTTGCGTGCAGCTCGGAAATCAGAAGGAAACTTTCAATCATCCTGCTTTCTTGTAACATGCTTCTGTCTGCAATGCTGAACGGGATTCTTCGGGGATCATCCGGCGGCAGATCGAATACCGCCTGAATATACGGCGAGTATGCTCCGATATCCGGCGTCATCACCAGAATATCCGAAGGTTTCAGATCAGGATGACGCTCGAACATGTCCAGCAGCGAATCCAGCAGCACCTGAAGTTCTCGGACGGGACTGTGGCAGGAATGAACCCGGATCGAAGTATCGCTGTCATCAATTGTCGTGTGCTCCCGCTCTCTTGCTTTCAGAATATCCGATTGAATGCAGGCAAGCACACTGTTTTCTTCCGGGGTTTCGAATGCCGGATATTCCTGCGGGTCAAATTCCAGAATCATATCGAAAAAATCTCTTCCGAGAGTTCCCATCGAAGACAGCAGGCTGTTGCTCTGCCATAAAAACAACTGATCCGTGTCAATTATCTGGGATTTTTTACGGATACGCCTGATTTCTCGGCGATTGAGAATATCTCCCCAGTATTGCTCGCAAGGATTCATCAGAAACAGATTGATATCAATCTGTTTGGATAACGCGGCAAAAAGTTCGATATAAAATCGGGGCAGAGCTGATATGCCGAATACGCCCACTCTTGGCGGAAGCC
>CAZMDM010000199.1:0-6104 GCA_964564775.1 uncultured Desulfonema sp.
GTTAAAACCGGCACGCAGTTGGCACAGAATTCCCGTGCAGCTTTCCGGAAAGTAAGTTCCGTATTTGCAACCGTAGATGCTCTGATCGGGGAGATATATTCCGCATCCGAAGAACAATCCGAAGGCATCGAGCAGATCAGCAAAGCGATTTACGACATAAACCTTGTGGCACAGCATAACGCAAAAATGTCTGATGAGCTCAATTCGATGATGGCCAGATTCAATGTGGGAAAAAGAATAAGCAATTGATGAGTCCTGTAAGGATGGCACATAATAGAGCGGAAATTTATTTCCGAGATTCAAGGGGGAAATCAGATGAAAGCAAATCGGCGTACATTTTTTATGAAGTTGGCAGTAGTGCTAGGGATTTTTCTTGTTTTTTCAGACAGTTCTTCTGCAGGAACGATCAGAATGGCATATATCGAAGCTCCGCCGTATTATTCCACCGGCAAAGACGGAAAAGCTGAAGGATTGGTCATCGATATCCTGAACAATGTGATGAAAAAAGCCGGATATGACTGGGAGGCAGTATCATATCCCGTGAAGCGGATGACATCCATGCTGATTTCCGGAGAAATTCATTTGTGGGTCGGATTATCAACACTTCCCGAATTTCAGGGAGCAGCGCTGATCGGCAGCACGGAAATTGGAAAAGTCATTCTCAATGCGTATCATATCGGCGATAAACCGCCTATTATAAAAAAAGAAGACCTCGCTGGAAAATCTCTGATTATACTGAGCGGATACAGTTACGGAGGCTGGCTTTCCTACATTAAAGACCCGGCAAATAAAATCACATACTATGAACCCAATTCTCACGAATCCGCGTTCAGTATGCTGAGCTTGGGAAGAGCGGATTACCTGCTCGATTATGATACTCCGGCAAAAAGGATACTGAAGACCATGAATATTCCGAACCTGAAAGTCAATGAAATTTCTTCATTTACCTTGAAATTCGTAGTTTCTCAGAAAGCACCCGATGCGCAGAATATGCTGAACCGGCTTGAAAAAGCATATCAAGAACTGCTTGAGGAAAAAAAGGTTCAAAAGTTTGGATTCTGATGAAAAATCTGCCGACAATCAGAGGTAATCGGATATATATCGGCCCCATGCCCGATACAACGGAATTTTATGAAATCTATACCTCATGGCTTAATTCGGAACGGGTCAGGTGCGGTATCGGCGACAATGCTCATTACAACACAGAAGAAGTTGCTGAAATGCTGAACAACTGGCGTGATGATCCTGATAACCTGACATTCTGTGTCTATGATTCGATATCAGATCAGCCTATCGGCGATGTCTGTATCCGATACGGTTTTGAGGAATATGACAACGGCAGCCCGGAAACCGCGATCATGATCGGGAAAAATTTCGGGCATGGAAACGGTTATGAGGCAATGCAACTGCTGCTGAATTATGCATTCGGCAAACTGAATCATGCCCGGATAAATCTCAGCGTTTATGAAGATAATCTTCCGGCAGTCCGATTATATGAAAAACTGGGGTTTAAAAAAATAAAGCTCCGAAACGATGAAACAAACGGAAGAAGCGAATATGTGATGACTCTGACGCAGGAGGAATGGCTGTCTGATTAGGAAATCTTATATCCTGTTACATTGAATACATTGAGCGGTTTGATTTTGCCTTTGACATGAACCGGCTCTTTCTGTTGCACCTCGAAAAGGTTTTCCAGATATTTGTTCGTGTTTTCGGAAATAAGGATTTCTCCGCCTTTTGCCGCACCGCAAAGCCGGGATGCCGTATTGACCGTATCGCCCACGACCGAATAGCTCATGGTTTGAGATGATCCGATATAGCCCGCGACCAGATATCCGGTATTGATGCCGATTCCCACCCGGATTTCCTGCCGATTGCACTGCCGCTGCTTTTTATTGAACTCGGCGATTGCATGCTGCATCTCGACTGCCGCGCTGACCGCCCGAACCGGATCATCCTCATGCTGCATCGGCGCTCCCCAGTTGACCATAATGGAATCTCCGATAAATTTGTCCACCGTTCCTTCATAACGAAATACGATATCCACCATCAGTTCGAAATATTCATTGAGCAAATACAAAACTTCGGAAGCAGGCGTGTTTTCGCTTAAGGTGGTAAATCCCCGAATATCCGCAAACAATATTGTCGCAAACCGGGTTTCTCCGCCCTGCTCCACCTTCAGTTTGCCGGAAGCCACCATTTCCGCCAAATCGGGAGAGAGCAGTTTTTCGAAGCGTCTGCGGGTTTCCTCCTCTTCCCTCGCTCTTTCCTGAGCTTTTTTACGCTCATTGATATCTTCAATGGTGCAGTCAAAATATGCCAAAGTTTGGGACTGTTCCTCATATACCGATTTTGCGCTGATAGCCCCCCAGACCGATGTCCCGTCTTTCCGCTTCAGACGAACTTCCAACCATGAGATACTGCCTTTGTGCATCAGTTGCAGCATCAGCGATTTTCGTTCTTTTTCGCTGAAATAGATTTCGGATGCATTGATATTCATGAGTTCTTCTTCGGATGTAAAACCCAGCATTCTACAAAATGCAGGATTTGCCATCAGAAAAGTTCCGTCCGTTGTCTGGCGATACATGCCGATAGGAATATTCTGAACCAGAGTCCGGTGTCGTTCCTCGCTTTTTTTCAATGCTTCTGCAGCAATATGTCTCTGGTTGATGGTAAACTGGGCATGAGAGCCGTATATCACAAATAGGCATAATACAATCATGCGGGTCTGAATCACATGAATATCAGGTCCCAGCAGTCCTGCCCAGAAGCTGCTATGCTGGTTCGACATAAAAAAGTTGATGAAGCTTTCGCAGAACCAATAGACTGCCGCAAGTCCGAAGCCGATCAGCACCATCCGGTCGGTAAGTGATACGGATATGAACTCTCTTGTTTTCATGTCAATACTCTTTTTAAACAGTGAAAGTACGATGCTGTAAATGTATATCATTTTGATACGTTTGAAAACATTATTTTGGCTCTCAGAAAAAAGAAGAGAGAAAAATCAGTATCCTATAATATAATGATTTTGATTTTTTTTATAAAAAAATTCTATAATGTGTATAGAATTCGGAAAATATCAGGCTGCCTCCTCTCATGCCGTAAAACGACAATGTGTGAAGGCTCGGACTCCGATCAGATGAGGAATCTGTTTTCAGATTTCATATTATGATGAAAGGATATGTATATTCGGGAGTAGGGATTGAAATCCGTTAAGGCTCGGATTTCAATCCGGGTATGCGTGACAAATTGTCCGATTATCGTGAATGACGACTTCTGGAAGGTTGTTCTTCATCAATCGGTTTCTGCCCCTGCGAGCGTTGTAGGGTTCGGGGCTGAACAGATGGCTGCGGTGTTTCAGTCTGCTGTGGTCTCACATTATGTCGCGGCTGAATGCTCTGTGATGGCTGAGTCGGTGTTGTCTGAATCTGACTTGGCTGAGTCGGAGTCATCGGACTCGGCTGCATGGTACGTCTTTCCTGAATCGGCTGCCTGAACTGCTGAGTTGCTCCCGAATCCGAAGGAATAGACGGGTTATGGCGATATCTCGGCTCCGATGGCTGAGTCGGTGTTGTCTGAATCTGACTTGGCTGAGTCGGAGTCATCGGACTCGGCTGCATGGTACGCCGTTCCTGAATCGGCTGCTGGGAATGGCGCATTGTTCCTGATCCAGACGATCCTGATGATGAGGGGCTGGGAGGTCTCTGAATATGCGTTCCTGATTCGGACGGCTGAATCGGCTGCATGGTACGCCGTTCCTGATCGGATTGTCGATGAGTTCCCGTATTCGGCAGACTCGGCTGAACCCGATCCGAATAAGGTCTTCCCATGTCGCTATGTCTGTTCCGCTGTAAATTCGAATCCGGAACAAGATTGCCTCTGGTTCTACTCTCTCCTTTCACAAACTGCTCATTTTGATAAATCCGGTTCACCGCGTTGTGATGTGGCTTTTGGGTAACCGGGGTATTGCTGAAATAATGCCTCTGACGATCATTGTCGTAATTATGAATCACCGTATGGTTGATCACCGGAGCAGCTTTGTAGTGGCTCACAATCGTTGCATGATCCAGATGAGCAATCTTCACCCGGCTATAATCGGAAACATGGTAAAAATTGTCCCGATGAATCACAACTGCCCGATCCACATAGCGATATCCGCCGATACGGATATGATGATTTCTCGAATCCGAAACTACTACTGAATGCGGTCCCCAGTAGCGATGACAATGATATTTTTCATGGGGCGCCAAAATCACCCAGCCGATATTCACTCCCGAATAAATCCAAGACACTCTTCCCGGATACCAGCCGAATGAGATGCTGAAAGCAGGCCCGATGCCGATACTCACTACCGGCGGTGCCCAATACCAGAAATTGTTGACATACAGCCAGTTGCCGTAATGATGGGTTACATATCCGAAAGGCTCTGCCGGAATCCAGCAATTGTCTCCGTACCATGTTGTCCATCTGCCGACCGTGAAGGGCGCCCATGCCGGCGTAACATGAATCGGACGCCAGAAATAGCGATATTCGTTTTCATAATACACTCTTTCCCATCGTCCGTTTTCTTCGAACACATAAGATTCTGTGTGAAGAGGTTCCGGAAGATATCTGACAGATTCACCTCTGACACCCGTGCGTCCCTCCCAGATATGATTGCGGGAAACATTCCATGAATTCCAATCCGAATCTGCCCGACCGCTTCCGGGTCTGATCTGAAATTTATCTGCAATCACCGAGCTTAATCCGGTTTTCACCTCGTATTTGTTGCCGCCATTGATATGCACAAAATCAACCGTGCTGTTCAAAGCAATTACTTCTGCGGAATTATCGCTGACATAGACATCGAAACAGGCAGACGGAGGAGCCGTAATATATCCGAATGGGGTCGAAACCCTGACTGTGGCAAAAGAACTCCGGTTATAGAACCGTGCCATACCGATGCCCACATCGGCTTCGGTCAGATTATCTGACGCGGAAATCAGTTGAAGCTGGGTATCATTGCCGATTCTGATCCATGTATTGTTGGGCATGATGATCTCAGCTTTGCTGTATCTTCCCGAATACAATGCGTCATTGAATCCGAAGGGCGCATCTTTGACAGTGGTTACCCAGTCTTTATTTTCAGGGACATAGCGCAGCAATTCTCCTTCGATATGCGATATGCGCCCGACTGTAACGCCTTGTTCTGCCTGAGCCGAAACTCCGATAACGGCTGTCAGTAATACAATAACAATAATTTGAAATATTTTGCTTTTCATATTGCACCTCAATATGGGGGTATCTATCCATACGTAGTATTATGCAAAAAATATGCCCTGATTTTCAATCAATTCAAATATATCACAATCTGAAGATATCCTCAATCATGTTACCATTTTTGCACATGACATTGCAAATTTATGCACATCAGGCGGGTTCAGGCAGGTATTCGAAATAAAAATCAACGGAATCATCACTGATTTTTATTGACAATTTCAAAAAAAAAATGTAGAAGATATTTTTGTTAAGTTGAAAGTCGGGATGTGGCTCAGCCTGGTAGAGCACTTGGTTCGGGACCAAGGGGTCGCTGGTTCAAATCCAGTCATCCCGACCATATTTATAGCTTGAATAAGCCCCCTTCTCTATGTAACCCATCGGTTCTGCCTCCTCCGATGGGTTATTTTTTTTATGCGCCATCTCTTTGTGAAACGTTAAATGAGCAATGAAAGCGCTTCACCGGCTTCTTTCTGATCGTCAAACGGATAGGTTTTGTCGCCGACAATTTGGTAGGTCTCATGTCCTTTTCCGGCAATTAGAATCACATCTCCGGGGCGTGATATGGCAACCGCAAGCCCGATGGCTCTCCGGCGATCCGGCTCGATCACATATCCCGACGCTTCGAATCCAATCATCAGTTCTTCAGCGATGTACTCCTAGGGGCAGATTTTATGCACACCCGGAACGATTTCGTCACTAATGCTCATCGGAGGCTCAGCGCGCGGATTATCCGAAGTTACGATCACCCTATCCGCGTACCGTGCCGCGATTTCGCCCATGATCGGACGTTGTCTTCGCTCCATGTCGCTGCCGCCCCCGAACCCCCCCATACACCCACGTCCGGA
>CAZMDM010000200.1:0-7516 GCA_964564775.1 uncultured Desulfonema sp.
TGCGGAAATGCCCGCGTGGGAAGAGGAAATCCATGCTGCGGAAGAGGAAGGCGCGAAAATCACCTATCTGTCCGCACCGCAGGAAGTTTTAACCAAAGACGGCAAAGTCGTGGGACTGCGCTGTATCCGCATGGAACTGACCGAACCCGATTCATCCGGTCGCCGGCGTCCGGTTCCGGTTCCGGGCAGCGAATATGACCTTGAAATTGATCAGATCATTCCGGCTATCGGTCAGCGTCCTGATCTGTCTTCGGTCGAGGATACGGCAGATGTGAAGATCACCCGATGGGGAACCACCGAAGTTGATCCGATTACTTACGCCACAGCCCGTCCCGGCGTATTCGCGGGCGGTGATGTGCAGTCGGGTCCCTGGATTGCCATCGGTGCGATCGCGGCAGGAAAAGAAGCGGCAGAGTCGGTTCTGCGCTACATCGAAGGCAGAGACATGGCAGAAGGTCGGGAGCCGATCAAAAAGGAAAATCCGATTTATCGTCCGATTCCCGATGTGCCGAAACGCGCCAGAGCCTCTATGCCGGAATTGCCCGTAGCCGCTCGTGCAGGCAATTTCAAGGAAGTGGAACTCGGCTATTCCGAAGAGGTGGGCAAGGCTGAAGCGGATCGCTGTATCAACTGCGGATATTGCTGCGAATGTTATCAGTGCGTGGATGCGTGTCTGGCAAAAGCTGTGGATCACTGTCAGCAGGTTGTCGAAAAAGAAATCTCCGTGGGTTCGGTGGTTCTGTGTCCGGGTACGGATATATTCGATCCGACTCTGTTCCAGCAGTTTTATCATTATAAGAGCAACCCGAATGTCTTTACGAGCCTTGAGTTCGAAAGAATTTTGGCAGCATCCGGTCCCACGATGGGGCATCTGGTCAGACTGTCGGATCATAAAGAACCCAAGAAAATCGCATGGCTGCAATGTGTCGGTTCCAGAGATACCAACAAATGCGGCAACGGCTATTGTTCTTCGGTCTGCTGTACTTATGCGGTCAAAGACGCGATGATTGCTGCGGAACACACCAAAGGTCTGGAATGCAGCATTTTCTATATGGATATCCGAACTTTCGGCAAAGATTACGAAAAGTATTATCAGCGCGCCAAAAATCAGGGTGTGCGCTTTGTCAAGGCAAGAATCCACAGTGTTACCGATGAAGCAGAAACTCGCAATCTGGCGGTCAGATATGCGGATGAAGAAGGGCAGATTCAGGAAGAATCTTTTGAGATGCTGGTTTTGTCCGTAGGTTTGCAGGCATCGCCGGCAACGGTGGAGCTTGCCAAACGTCTGGATATCAAGCTCAATCATTACAATTTTGCCGAAACCAGCCCGTTCACGCCGGTGGAAACATCCAAACCCGGTGTATACGCGTGTGGTATTTTCCAGGGACCCAAAGATATTCCGAGTTCGGTTACGGAAGCCAGCGCGGCTGCCTGTGCTGCCGGAGCAAAACTGGCACCTGCACGCAATACCTGCACCAAGACCGTGGAAGTTCCCAAAGAAATTCAGGTCGAGGGACAGGCTCCGAGAATCGGCGTATTTGTGTGCAATTGCGGTATCAATATTTCTTCGGTCGTCAATGTCAAAGAAGTCGAAGAATACGCGAAAACGCTTCCGAATGTCGTATTTTCGGGTCAGAACCTGTTCACCTGTTCTCAGGATTCTCAGGAAAAAATGAAAGACCTGATGAAGGAACACAATCTGAACCGGATCGTGGTTGCCGCGTGCAGTCCCAAGACGCATGAGCCGATTTTCATGGATACGCTTCAGTCCTGCGGATTGAACAAATATCTGTTCGAAATGGCAAATATCCGCAACCATGATTCATGGGTTCATGCCCATAACCCGGAGATTGCCACGAAAAAAGCCAAAGATTTGGTTCGCATGGCAGTTGCCAGAGCAGCCACATTGAAGCCGCTTGCGGAAAAGGTGATTCCCATTACCAAACGCGCGCTGGTCATCGGCGGCGGTATTGCGGGAATGAACGCTTCACTGGGCATTGCTTCTCAGGGATTTGACGTAACTCTGGTCGAAAGAGATACCCAGTTGGGCGGTATGGCAAGGCTTCTGCATCATACGATTGAGGGCGCGGATATTCAGGCATACATTAAAAAATTGGTTTCTGATGTGAAAGCCACGCCGAATATCCAAGTGCTGACCGGAGCAAGCATTACGGATTTCGAGGGTTACAAGGGCAATTTTACCACAACGGTTACTGTGAACGGTACGGCAATGCCGATTAGACACGGTGTAACTGTCATTGCAACCGGCGCCAAAGAATACAAGCCCAAAGAATTTCTCTACGGTCAGGACAAACGGGTGGTTACGCAGATCGAACTCGGAGAAATTCTCGAGACAAAAGGCGCTGCGGGCATGGACAGCGTGGTGATGATTCAGTGTGTCGGTTCGAGAAATGAAGAAAATCCGAACTGCTCCCGAATCTGCTGTCAGAATGCGGTCAAGAATGCGCTGCATATCAAAAAGCTCAATCCCGACGCAGCAGTGTATGTGCTGTACCGGGATATGCGGACTTACGGGCTGATGGAAGATTTTTATACAGAAGCCAGAAGAAAAGGCGTGATCTTCATCCGATTCGAAGATAACGAGCCGCCGACAGTGAAAAGCTCGGACCAAGGCGTTTTGGTTACGGTCAAAGATCATGTTCTGCGCCGCAATCTCGAAATCCGTGCGGATATGTTGGCACTGAGCGCGGGTATGGTCGCGGAAGATACGACTGATCTGAGCAGAAAAATGAAGTTCAACCGCAATCCTGAAGGCTTCTTTATCGAGGCGCATGTCAAACTGCGTCCGGTGGATATGCCGAGCGAAGCGGTATTTGTCTGCGGAACAGCGCATTCGCCCAAGCTGATTTCGGAAACTGTTGCTCAGGCACAGGCGGCGGCTGCGAGAGCCTTGACCTATCTTTCCAAAGAATCGCTGAAATTGTCTGCCATCAACGCCAAAGTGGATGTGGATCACTGCGTCAAATGTCTGACCTGTGTACGCTCCTGTCCGTTCGGCGTGCCGACATTCAATGAAAAGGAAAAGGTCATTGAAATTGACGAAGCGATCTGTCGCGGATGCGGCGTATGTACCTGCGTATGCCCCAGAGAAGCGATTCGTCTGAACTTCTACGAAGATGAGCAACTGACCAGCAAAATTGATGCGTTGCTTGAAGCAGCATAGCGGTAATATCATGGCGACAGATATGAGTTTGAAGCGACTATTGTGGCGCCCCGAAATAAATTTCAGGGCTGGAAGCTCAAGCCTGCTTAAGCAGGCTCCGACTTATAGCCGGGCGATTTATCGCTCGGTTGACGCGTTGCTTGAGGCAGCATAGGAGGAATATAATGGCAGATTTTGAACCGACGATCGTGGCGTTTTGCTGCGAATTCTGAGGGTATTCGGCAGCGGACCTGGCAGGTACGATGCGACTTGACTACCCTACGAATATCAGAATCATCAGAGTTCCGTGTACCGGAAAGGTAGATGTGCTTCACATGATGAGAGCCATCCAGAAAGGCGCGGACGGCGTGTACTGCGTCGGCTGTCTGGAAGGCGGATGCGGCTATAATGAAGGAAATTTCCGATGTCGTGAGCGGGTGAACCATGTGAGAACTTTGCTTACAGAAATCGGGCTTGAACCGGATCGTGTGAGAATGTACAACTTAAGTTCCGGTGAAGCTCCGACATTTGTACAGTTTGCAAAAGAGATGACCGAAACCATCAAAGCACTCGGACCCAATCCGTTGAAAAAATGGGTGAAAGCCTAGGAGATATTATGGCAGAAGAAGTAATCAGACTTGGAAACAAGAAAAAAAGCACGTTCAAAGACAAAGTGAAAGAGCTTTTGCCCGAGGGCGGAAATCTCGATCTTTGTCTGACCTGCGGATTATGCTCCTCCGGCTGCCCCGCAACGGGTTTGGAGGGCATGGATCCCCGCAAAATTTTGCGAATGGCGGCTTTGGGCATGGATGAGGAGTTGACCACCACGCCTTGGGCATGGATGTGTACCATGTGTCAGCGCTGCATCAATCTGTGTCCCATGAAGATTGACATTCCTCAGTTGGTCTTCAATATGAGAAACAGTTGGCCCAGAGAAAAACGTCCCAAAGGGATTCTCGGCTCCTGCGATGCGGCATTGAGAAGCGATACCTGTAGCGCGATGGGGGCAAGCGAAGAAGATTTCGAGTTTGTTGTCAATGATGTTCTGGAAGAATATCGCGCGGCACAGCCGGAGTTTGCCGATATGGAAGCTCCGATTGACAAGGAAGGGGCAGAGTTTTTCTTAAATCAGAACTCCAGAGAGCCGGTTACCGAACCGGATGAAATGGTTCCCTTGTGGAAGATTCTGCACTTGGTTGGTGCAAACTGGACTTACGGCAGCAAAGGCTGGGGCGGTGAAAATTATTGCTTATTCCTTGCCGATAACGACAATTGGAAGCATATTGTTCAGACTGCTGCCAATCAGGCGGATAAGCTGGGGTGCAAAATTTTCCTCAACACGGAGTGAGGGCATGTGACTTTCTCGGTCCTGGCAGGACTGAAAAAATTCAAAATTCCTCACAAGTTCGAGGTTAAGAATATTTATGAGTACTACGCGAAATGGATTCGTGAAGGCAAACTGAAAGTCAATTCCGACTGGAACAAAGACTTGAAGATCAAATTCACGGTTCAGGATCCGTGTCAGATTGTCCGAAAAACCTTCGGAGAACCGATGGCTGAAGACCTTCGCTTTGTAGTCAAGGCGATTGTCGGGGAAGAAAACTTCATTGATATGCAGCCGAATCGCACGAACAATTACTGCTGCGGCGGCGGCGGTGGGTTTCTTCAGTCGGGATTCAAAGAGGAGCGTTTGCAGTATGGCAAGCTGAAAGATCAGCAGATCAAGGCAACCGGAGCGGATTACTGCATTGCCGGATGTCATAACTGCCATGCTCAGATTCATGAACTCAGCGAGCATTATGAAGGCGGTTACGGCGTGGTTCATCTGTGGACACTGATCTGTCTGTCTTTGGGCATTCTCGGACCCAAAGAACGCGAATATCTGAGGGATGATCTGAAGCATGTCAATGTCTTCCATCCCGAACAGGCGGAAGAATAACGATTTAAGTGAGAAATGAGAAGTGAGAAATGAGGAATTTTTCACTTTTCATTTCAAAAATGTTCACCACAAACCCGTTTCAAAGCCCCGCAATAAATTTCAGGGCTGAAAACTCAAGCCTGCTTAAGCAGGCTTCGGCTTATAGCCGGGCGATTTATCGCTCGGAAGTGATTGTTATGAATTTTGAATTCTTTAACTATTTATATTTGCAATGTATATAAAAATTTGATTTTTATATGGAAATATAGTATGTTGAAACACGTTTGTGTTTTGGTCACTACCTAAATTTGGAGGAACAATGATTGTTGCCCAAAGAAAACCTTTTGAAGAGATCAAGCAGATGCTGAAGAACTACAAAAAGGTTCTGACGCTCGGATGCGGCACCTGCGTCGCCGTATGCCTTGCCGGAGGCGAGAAGGAAGTGGATGTTCTCAATGCCGAATTGGACATGGCAAGAAAGTTAGACAACAACCCGATTGAACTCGGCGCATACACGGTGGAACGGCAGTGCGACCGGGAATACATGGATGTGCTGGATTCCAAAGTCGGGGAATATGAAGCACTTCTGTCTATGGCCTGTGGCGCGGGCATTCAGTTTTTGGCTGAAAAATATCCCAAAATTCCGGTGTTTCCCGCGGTGGATACCACCTTTATCGGCGTGAATCAGGCAGTGGGATGGTATGAAGAACGCTGTCGTTCCTGCAGCAGCTGCGTTCTGGGACTGACCGGCGGCATCTGTCCGGTTACGATGTGTTCCAAAGGCTTGTACAACGGACCCTGCGGCGGCACGAACAAAGGCGCGTGCGAGATCAGCAATGATCAGCCCTGTGCATGGTATCTCATCTATGAACGGCTGAAAGGTCAGGGGCGGCTGGATGCCATTCTGGATATTGTTCCGCCTCAGGACTGGAAAAATCAGGTTCCGAGAACCGTGATTCAGCCGGGATACAAGAAACCGGAAAAGGCATAGGAGGATAAGAGATATGGAACTGAAATCAGGAAGCAATTTGGAAAAAGTTCTGAAAGCCGGACATTTCGCATTCACCGGCGAGCTCGGACCTCCGCGCGGTGCGGATGCCCACGAAGTCAGACACAAAGCCGCTTTTCTCAAAGGCAATGTGGATTCTGTCAATATCACAGACAACCAGACCGCAGTGGTGCGTATGTCAAGCTGGGCTGCCTGTCTGATGCTGATTCAGGAAGGATTGGAGCCGAATTTCCAGATGGTATGCCGGGACAGAAACCGTCTTGCCATCCAGTCCGATATTCTGGGCGCGTATGCCCACGGCATTCGCAATATGCTCTGTCTGTCGGGCGATCATCCCAAATTCGGGGATCATCCGACTGCTATGGGCGTGTTTGATATTGACTCCATGCAACTGATTCAGGTCGTGAAAAAGATGCGCGACGAAGGAAAAATGCTGAGTGGCTTCGAGCTTCAGGGCGCTCCGAAAATGTTCATCGGTGCGGCGGAAAACCCCTTTGCCGAACCCTGCGAATTCAGAGTCCATCGTCTGGCAAAAAAAATCGCTGCGGGAGCGGATTTTATCCAGACCCAGTGTATCTATAACATGCCCAAATTCCGGGAATGGATCCGTCAGGCAAACGACATGGGGCTGACTGAAAAATGCTACATTCTCGCAGGCGTTACGCCCATGAAGAATGTCGGCATGGCGAACTACATGAAAAACAAAGTTCCGGGCATGGACGTGCCTGATGAAATTATCAAACGCCTCAAAGGCGTTCCGAAAGATCAGGTGTCCGAAGAAGGTATCAAAATTGCTTTGGAGCAGATCGAGGAATTCAAGACCATGAAGGGTGTCGCGGGCGTTCATCTCATGGCAATCGAATGGGAGCATAAGGTTCCTGAGATTGCGGAGAGAGCCAAGGTGCTGCCGAGACCGAAGGTGTGATGTTCTGATTTTTACCCCCTATCCATTGATGGATGGGGGGTAAATTTCTTACCAATGTCATCAACACCTTCTGTATCCCTTAGTAAACGAAGGAGAATATCATATCCACAGATTCAATCAGTCATTGTCTATGGCTCGGGACTTGATATTACTGTTTCCAGCCAAGATAAATAACTCACCTTACGCAGTAATCTTCAAAGGCTCTGGATTTTCCACAGCTCCGCGGATTTTCTGTCTGCTCTTTCCGCTCTGAGGACAGATACGCATTTCAAGCCGTTTGTACACAGACAGATAAAATTACTGCGTAAGGTGAGGGGTAAGCACGGTATTTGATAGGTAGGAAAATCCTACATCATCCTAAAAGGCGTTGCGGGCTTCCATTTCATGGCAACCGAGTGGCAGCATAAAGTTCCTAAGATTGCGAAAAGAGCGAAGATAGAACATATTGAATTTCAACTCGTGTCCTGATCGAATGATATCTTCCATTGCGCTCGGAAATCC
>CAZMDM010000201.1:0-14327 GCA_964564775.1 uncultured Desulfonema sp.
GTGGAGGATTCGGTCGATACCGAGTTTCGCTCCTTGGATGTCATTCGCTGGGAAACGATCCGGGTGCATTCGGGCGCGGATAGTTATGAATTGTCAAACCTGATTTCAGAACAATTTGAGGCATTGAGCGACCAGCATGACAATATGCCTTTGGCGGTTCGCATCGAAGTTCACGGAGCATCCTATCCTGCTGATCCCGAAAGCTGGAAAAATGAAATTCGGGCTTTGGCAGTGGGATCTGGCGGGCGAATCTGGGTAGAAAAGATATTGTTTCATGCGGTTCAGACAGAAAACAAAACAACAATGCTGTCGGACAAGGGACCTATCGGAGAAATTCTTCAGATATTTCAGGAATATCAGACAAATCCGGCAAAACTGAACTCTGCTGCCGAATCCTTGAATGATCTGCTGGTCAAACTTCCGGCAGAACTCAGGCAGGGACCTGACGCAAGCTTTTCCGGTACTGGCGATTGGCTGAAACAGATGCTGAGAGAAGCAGAACCCTTGCTGCTTGCCCGCCTGAGATCGGAGGTAAAATGAAGCTGTTACATCTCGATATGATCGCGTTCGGTCCCTTCACTCATAAACGTCTTGATTTCAGCGCGGGCAATCACGGGCTTCATATTGTCTATGGCGCGAATGAAGCCGGAAAAAGCTCCGCGCTCAGATCGCTTCGTTACGCGCTTTACGGCATTCCCGAAAGGTCTTCGGATGATTTTGTTCATCCCAGAGACAAACTCAGAATCGGCATTGCCTTGTCGGATGGCAATGGCAAGTGTTCCGAATTTATTCGAAGAAAGGGCAGGGTGAATACGCTGAGGCGTTCCGATGATCTGAGCGTGGCCGCGGAATCCGAATTGACGGCATTTTTATCCGGTGCAGATGAACATCTCTTTGCCACGATGTTCGGAATTGACCATGCTGCTCTGGTTCGGGGCGGTGAGGAAATCGTCAGAGGCGGCGGCAATATCGGACAGATTCTGTTTGCCGCAGGATCGGGAATTTCGGACTTTCGCAAAGTGCAAGTGTCGCTTCAGGCAGATGCGGAAAAGCTGTTCAAGCCTTCCGGTAAAAATCCGCGTATCAATGAAGCCCGATCCGAAATTACGGAATGTCAGAAACAACTCAGAGATATCCGCCTGTCTGAATCGGACTGGGCATTGCATGACGAAACCTTGCGGAATGCTATCGCGCAGAAAACAGCCACAGACGCTGATATCGCGGAAAAAATGCGTCAGAAAAGCCGTCTGGAGCGGATTAAAAATGCTCTGCCGGTTATCAGCCGCCGGAAAGAAGCTTTATCCGAGCTTGAGCCTTATCGTCAGGCGGTGCTGTTATCTCAGGATTTCGGAGAGCGGCGGCGGAAAGTGCTTACCGATCTGAGAATTGCCGAAAACAGCGTGATATCTGCAGAAAAACATCTTGAAGAAATTCGGGCATCTCTGACGCAGAATGATGTTCCCCGACATCTTCTGGAACATTCGGACATGATTGAGTTATTCCATAAAAAACTGGGCGAATATCTCAAGGATATGCTGGATCGTCCCAGACTTCAGGGCTTGCTCAGCGGTGCCAAAAGCGAGGCAAAACAGATTTTAGCAGGTATCCGAAGCGATATCCGTATGGATGACGCGTTCAGACTTCAGTTGAAAAAATCCGATGTGCTGAGAGTTCAGGAGCTTGGCACCTTGTATGAGAAGCTGATTGGACAAAGAGACAGCATTATCCGTGAGAAAGACAGAATTTTATCGAAGATCGGACAGTTGAAACTTCGCTTGTCGGAAATCGGAGAGCCGCAGGATTCGGTTCGGGAATTGCCGATGCCCGAAACCATCGAGTCATTCGAAGATCGCTTCAGAAAAGTCGGAGATATCTTGGCAAAACATCGGGCAGAACTCGACAGCGTAGCGCAAAAGCTTGAGGATATTCGCCGCAATACAGATCGCTTGCAGATTGAGCGGGAAGTGCCTACCGAGACGGATCTTCGTCTGGCGCGGAATAACCGTGATGAGCTTTGGCAAACTCTTTGCCGTAACGGTTTTCCGAAAGAAAATCTGAACAATTATGAGCAAAGCGTTCTGAAAAGCGATGATATTTCGGATCGTCTGCGCCGAGAAGCAGATCGGGTGGCACAGAAAGCCTCTTTATTGGCAGATGCTGAAAATTACAGCAATAAACAAGATCGCCTGAAAGAGCAGATTAGCTCCGCAGAATCCGAGCTTTCGAATCTGAATGAGCAATGGCAGGAATTTTGTGAAAGTGTCAAGTGTGATGTGTTTAGTGTTAAGAAAGTTTCACACATTACTCCCAAAGAAATGCGGGCATGGCTGCAAAAACAGACTGCTCAGATCGAAAAAGACCGTCTGCGCCGGGAACAGCTTGTGTCGGAAATGGAAAGTTGTCAGAGCGAACTGAGAGATGCAGAGGTTCGCATGGACAGACTCGAGCGGGAGATCGGCGATTGGCAGGACAAATGGGCATCTGCTATGATTCCTCTGGGACTGGATAAAGATGCCACGCCGATACAGGCTTCGGGCGTGTTGGATGAATATAAAAATCTGTTTTTCAAGCTTAAAGAAGCAGAAGGTTTTCGCAAGCGAATTGACGGCATTGACAGAGATACGCGTGAATTTTCCGAAAAAGTATCGCAGCTTGCTCAGACACAAGCGCCGGAGTTATTGAAACTTCCCATAGAACAGATGGTTACGGAACTCAATGCCCGGCTGAATCGTGCCAGAGAAGCCAATGCCCGGATACAGAGTCTGGAAAAACAATGTCGGACAGAAGAAAAAACATTGCAAGATGCCCGTCAGCGAATCATCCGGCTTCAGACAGAACTGAAGCTCTTATGTGAAGAAGCAGGAGTTTACGCGCCAGAGTCATTGCCCGATGCGGAAATCCGGTCTGCCAAACGCCGGGAAATCGAACAGCAAATCAGGCATCTTGAAGAAACCTTGCTGAAGTTGAGCGCAGGAGTGGGCTTGGATGAATTTATTCAGGAGTCGTTGAGCATGGACCCCGACAGCATCGAGCCTCAGATCATAACGCTTTCCGAAGAAATTGACACCTTGGGACAGCGGAAATCCGAATTGGATCAGATCATCGGCAAAGAAAAAAATGAGCTATCCCGAATGGATGGCAGCGATAAGTCAGTCTGCATTGCCGAAAAAATTCAGGGGCTTTTGGCAAGAGTGAGCAGTGATGCCGAGCAGTATGTGCGGCTAAAGCTGGCATCGCTTGTGCTGGCGCAGGCTATCGAGCGATATCGGGAAAAACATCAGGGACCTTTGCTGAAGCGTTCCGGTGAATTATTTTCCAAAATGACGTTGGGAGCATACAACGGATTGCAGCTTGAATTCAATGACAAAGGGGAGGCGGTTCTGGTCGGCGCGCGGGCTTTGGGAAAGGAAATTGTTCGGGTTGAGGACATGAGTACCGGCACTGCGGATCAGTTGTATCTTGCAGTGCGTCTGGCAAGCATCGAGGCTTTTTCGGAAAAACAGGAAACTCTGCCGTTTATCGCAGATGATATTCTGATTCAGTTCGACGATCAGCGGGCGTGTGCGACATTGGAGATATTGGCAGAACTTTCCCGAAAAACACAGGTGATTTTTTTTACCCACCATACCCATCTGTCTGAATTGGCTGAAAAACATATAGACAGCCAAACCCTGTTCATTCATCGATTATAAATATAGGATTGACGGGAAAATCCGTTGCAATTCCTATGATCGTTCATCAGAAAAGGCAGCGATCCTATTCAAGAAATCATCATATCAAATCTTGACAAACATAGCTGTACTTGATAGGATTGTCAATAAATTAAGGCAGGATACGAAATTATGAATGCACCAAAACCGTTTCAGGATTACTATTCCCCTCAGCATTCGATCTGCTTCGGATGCGGCTCAGACAATCCTTCAGGGCTTAGAATCAAAAGCATCTGGGAAGGCGAAGAAGCAGTATGCCGCTTTTTGCCTCAGCCGGAGCATACCGCCTTTCCGGGCATTGTCTATGGAGGCTTGATTGCCAGTCTGATAGATTGTCATTGCATTGCCACTGCCATTGCAGCAGCTTACCGGGCAGAGGGTCGGGAAATGGATAGTCAGCCGCCGATTATGTGTGTAACCGCAAATCTCAATGTCAGTTATCTTAGACCGACACCGATGGATACGGAACTTGTTTTAAGAGCAAAAATCAAAGAAACCCATGGACGCAGAACGGTTGTCGCGTGTTCTCTGTTTGCCGGAGAGGAAGAAACCGCCAGAGGCGAAGTGATTGCGGTGCGGATGTCTGTCTCATTTGCAGAATCTCACAAATAAACCGGATAGCTGTAGCGTTTTATCGTTATTATCGAATAATGTTCATACTTTTAACCTATCACCGGAATATATATGTTTGGCAATTTTTTATATTTCATCATTGTCCTTCTGATTTACAGCACTGCTCCCATATCCCGGAAGCCGGAAGCTCCGCTGTTTGAAAGTCTCGAATTATTTCTAGCATTTACAGCGATATTTGCACTGTTTGTGCGCATTCAGTTTTATCGTCTTGAAAAACGGATTGCCCAAGACAGCTTTTCCCAGTCCGATCAGCAGTTCAATGGTTTGGTTACCCGGTATTCGGTCTTGGCGGTCATGCTGTTTGCGGCAGATATTTACTGGCTGAATCTGCCGGCGTATCTGACACCGTATTTTGCCCTTGTTCCTACGATTCAGACCGTGATATTCATCGGAATTTTCGTGGGATATCTGGCAATTGTTTGGGGAAGTGCGTATCACGCGTATCGCCTGCTTTACAATACCGAATTGTCATGGTCAGGCTATGTTGGATCCAATATTTCCTTTTCTTTGCCCGTATTATTTCCATGGCTTCTTTTATCTCTGATTTTGGACATCATTCATGCTTTGCCGTTTGAAACACCTGCAAAAATACTGTCCACACCTGCGGGAGAGATCGCTTTTTTTCTGTTTTTTCTGTTAATCACCGTGATTATCGCGCCGGTGATGATTCAGAAATTCTGGCGGTGCAGGCGACTGGAAGATTCGTGGGAGCGATACCGGATCGAGATGCTCTGCCGGAGAGCGGGCTTGGAATATAACGATATTCTGTATTGGCCCATTTTCGAAGGGCGGATGATTACCGCAGGCGTGATGGGGCTGATGAAGCGATTCCGCTATATTCTGGTTACCAAAGCTTTGCTGTCTCATCTGACCATGAATGAAATCGAAGCCGTGATTGCCCATGAAATCGGGCATGTGAAAAAGCGGCACCTGCTGCTGTATCTGCTGTTTTTTATGGGATATATGCTTTTGTCGTATGCGGTTTTCGACATAGCTGTTTATGGCATGATGTATATCGAGCCTCTGTATCGCGCGCTGACCGGGCTTGTGTCTTTCCAAACCGCTCATTCTCTCATAATCGGCATAGCGTCTGTCGGAATTTTTCTGATTTATTTCCGATATATTTTTGGCTATTTCATGCGTAATTTCGAGCGTCAGGCAGATACTTATGTCTATACGCTGTTTGACTCTGCCGCGCCCCTGATTTCCACATTTGAAAAGATCACACTGCACAGCGGACAGTCGCCGGACAAACCCAATTGGCATCATTTCAGCGTGTCGGAGCGGGTGGATTATCTGAAAAAATGCGAATATGACCGAACATGGATCGTCAGACAGGATAAAAAAGTCAGAAAGGGTATTGTCTCATATCTCGCCGCTGTTCTGCTGTTCAGCAGTTTGGGAATCTATTTCAACACTCAGGCATTGGAAAGCACTCTGCTGCGGGAAATCGGGAAAAATCCCCGGAGTGCGTCCTTGTATGAGCTTTTGGGCGATATGTATTATACCCGGAAAGAGTATCAGAAAACTGCTCAGGCGTATGAAAAATCTCTGGAGCTGGATGCGGACAATCCCAAAGTGCTGAACAATCTGGCATGGCTGTATGCCACCAGCGAAGACAGGCATATCCGGGATAGCGAGCGAGCGGTGAATCTTGCCCAACGGGCTGTGTCCTTATCAGGAGAGGCTCATATCTGGGATACGCTCGCTGAAAGCTATTATGCGAATAAAGAATATGAAAATTCGGTATTTGCCGGCAAAAAAGCGCTTGAACTCGCCAAACATGATAAGGCATACTATGAAAATCAGCTTAAAAAGTTTATGAGAGCTGTGATTGAGTCCAGAGGAAGAATTGCCATCTAATATTTTTCTGAACAGCTTTTACGAAATGATTGACATTTATGTATAAAACCTGTATGGTACGACAATTTGTATCGGATTGTTTCATGTTTCCACTGACAACTGCATAGGGGAGATGCAAATGGAAAAGCAGGAAAAAGAATTTTATGAGAAACTGGAGGCAAAAGGGGTTTCACGCCGCGATTTTATGAAATATTGCAGCGCGCTGACTGCGACACTCGGACTGTCAGCCTCTTATGTGCCGAAAGTGGCAGAAGTGTTTGCCGCACCGAAGCAGCGTCCGCCGGTGGTATGGCTGCACCTCGGCGAATGCACCGGATGCACGGAAGCTGTTCTGAGAAGCATGTATCCGTGGATTGACGAGCTGGTATTGGATATCTTAAGCATCGAATATCAGGAAACCATTATGGCGGCAGCCGGAGAGCAGGCAGAAAAGAATCTGCATGATGCTGTCAAAAAGTACGAAGGCAAATTCATCTGCATTGTAGAAGGCGCGGTTGCTACCGCTTATAACGGTGCCTATGGAAAAGTCGCGGGCAAGACCTTCTTGGAAATTGCCAAAGAAAACTGTCCCAAAGCCGCAGCAGTGATCTGTCTGGGAACATGCTCATCCTTCGGCGGTGTTCAGGCGGCAAAACCCAATCCCGGCGGATACAAAGGTGTCAGCGATGCTCTGGGGATCAAAACGCTCAATATTCCGGGCTGTCCGCCCAATCCGGTCAATCTGATCGGAACCGTAGTCAATTATTTGCTGCTGGGCAAACTGCCTGCACTGGATTCTCTGCACAGACCCATGTTTGCGTTTGCCAAAACCATCCATGACCAGTGTCCGAGGCGCTCTCATTTCGAGCAGGGCGAATTCGTAACCACCTTCGGATCCGATGAAGCCGCGAGAGGCTATTGTCTGTATAAGCTCGGATGTCGCGGTCCCGAAACCTACAACAACTGTCCGACAGCCAGATTTCACGGCGGTACGAGCTGGCCCATTCAGGCAGGACATCCGTGTCTGGGGTGCAGCGAACCCGATTTCTGGGATAAAATGACCCCATTCTATGAGGAAAAATAACTGCTGACAAGCCTTTTAAGAAAAAAGGAGGAGAGTTTGTATGGGAAACCGAATTATTGTTGATCCGATTACCAGAATCGAGGGTCATCTTCGCATAGAAGTCGAGATAGAAAACGGCAAAGTGAAAAATGCCTGGAGTTCGGGGCAGATGTTTCGCGGCATCGAAATGATTCTTCAGGGACGCGATCCCAGAGACGCTCATCATTTTGTCCAGAGATCCTGCGGCGTCTGCACCTATGTCCATGCGATTTCTTCGGTCAGAGCGGTGGAGAAAGCCATCGGTATCCAGATTCCGGAAACCGCTCGTCTGCTCAGAAACCTGATGCACGCGGCTCAGTATCAGCATGACCATATCGTGCATTTTTATCATCTGCACGCTCTGGACTGGGTGGATGTGGTCAGTGCATTGAAGGCTGATCCGGCAAAGACCTCCAAACTGTCGGAAACCGTCAGCGCTGCTCCCTGGGGCGGAACTGCCTATTACAAAAGCATCCAGCAGAAACTTCAGACCTTTGTGGACAGCGGACAACTGGGTCCTTTCAACAATGCGTATTGGGGACATCCGGCATATCAACTGCCGCCCGAAGCAAACCTGATGGCAGCATCGCATTATATCGAGGCATTGCGTCTTCAGGCAAAATCTGCCAAAATGCACGCGATTTTCGGTGCCAAAAACCCGCATCCCCAGACTCTGGTCGTGGGTGGCATTACCTGTATTGCGGATCTGGTTCCGGATCGTATTGCACAGTTCCTGTATCTCTGGAAAGAAACGCAGGAATTTGTCAAAAACGTCTATATTCCCGATCTGCTTGCGGTTGCTTCTTTCTATAAAGATTGGGGAGCCATCGGTGGAACCACGAATTTCCTCGCATGGGGCGATTTTCCGCAGACCCCCAATGAAGCCGAATCCTGTCTGATGCCCGGTGGACTGATTCTGAAACGCGATCTGAAAAATGTTCAGACTCCGAATCAGGAAAAAGTCGCGGAACATATCAAACATTCCTGGTATGAAGACGGATCTGCACTGCATCCGTTCAAAGGTGAAACCAAACCCAAGCACGGCGAATACAATACCGGAGGCAAAGGCGGTTTCTTCTCGTTCGGCAAGCAGGAAACCGGAAAGTATTCATGGCTCAAAGCGCCTCGTTATGATGGGGAATCCTGCGAAGTTGGTCCCTTGGCAAGAGTGCTGATCGCTTATGCAAAAGGTCATCCCGAAATCACCGCTGTAGTCAACAATACGCTTGCCGCACTCAATGTTCCGGCAGACGCGCTTTTCTCCACGCTGGGCAGAACCGCAGCACGCGGACTCGAAACCATCGTGATCGGCGATGCCATGGAAGGCTGGGTGATGAAACTGGTGGAAAATGTGAAAAACGGCAACACCAACACCTATCAGTCTTATGAATTGCCAGATGAAGGCATGGGATATGGTCTGAATGATGTGCCCAGAGGCGCATTGGGACACTGGATCGAGATCAAAGACAAGAAAATCAAGAATTATCAATATGTTGTTCCGTCAACATGGAATCTGGGACCCAGATGCGAAAAAGGCAAACTCGGTCCTGTGGAAGAAGCATTGATCGGAACACCGATAGCAGACCCCAAACGCCCCTTGGAAATTTTAAGAACGGTTCATTCGTTTGACCCGTGCATTGCCTGCGCGGTTCATGTGATTGATCCGAACTCCAACGAAGTATATAAAATCAAGGTGTTGTAAGAAATACAGAGTGTTTCTTGCTAGCCTGAAGGCTGTTTCAGGAAACACTCTCTTCTTCTTCCAGACAAACTTCGATAGTGAAATTGCCGTTGTCGGTGGAAAACGGAACTGCCACGATGGGATAGGTGGTAATGTGTTTGATGCTGTGGTTGATACCGGTAATGACTGTCGGAATCGCTGCTTCCAGACATTTTCCGAGTTCTTCGAGTTTCTGACGCGCCTGTCCCGAAATCATATTGGTGATCTCGCCGACCGCGTCTTTGATTTCATCGTTGAGTTCGGTCATTTTTTCACCGAACATATTGGAAACAATCGCAATAATGCAATTCTGGGTAAAACTGACCGACAGGGTACCGTTGGCTTTTTTTCCGGTCATGCCGATGATGCCCGACACATCCCCCATAGCGGTCTGATCGCTTTTCAGATAAGGTTCTTCGGCTTTTGCCTGTGTGAATGCCATTGTTTCCAGAACATACAGGGTAGCCTCGATAAAAGGTTGTATGTATTTCAAGTCCATGACTGCTCTCCTTTTTTTCAGAATGAATCTCCGCATATCTTCGGATTCCGTTATTCGCCGAGTTGGAAAATAGGACTGAGCTTTTTTCGTAAGTCCTTGGCAGTGAAGGGCTTAATAATATAACCGGACACACCTTTTTTGGTGGCTTCGATCACATTTTCCTTTTTGCCTTCGGCGGTAATCATGATAAAAGGGGTTTTTCCGAAATCCTTATGCGCTCTGACTTTTTCCAGCAAGTCCAGTCCGGTCATGTTCGGCATATTCCAGTCACACAAAATCAGGTCCACTTTCTCACTGTTGAGAATCTGCCATGCTGTGATGCCGTCTTCAGCCTCAAATATATTATTGGTGCCGAACTCTTTCAAGAGCATTCGCCGGATAATCCCTCGCATGATTGAAAAATCATCTACGATCAGCACACAAATTTCTTTCGACATTCGCTGCTCCTTCAATTAAAAATACCGGGAATATTGTTTGACGATATAGATATAACACTTATCGGGCATAAATCAATCTATTTGTTTTCTTTTTGCCCGTTTCCGAACATTGCTTTGATTTTCGATCTTAATGCTTCCGCGCCGAAAGGTTTGGTTACATAACCGGTTACGCCTCTTCGCGTGGCTTCCAATATGTTATCTTTTTTACCTTCGGCAGTTACCATAATAAACGGAATATCCGCAAACCGTTCATCGCTTCTGACTTTTTCCAGCAGTACCACCCCGGTCATACCGGGCATATTCCAATCGCAGATTACCAGATCAATTTTTTCCCGTTTCAGAACCTCCAGAGCGTTTGCACCGTTTTCAGCCTCAAAAATCGTTTCAGCTCCCATATCAGTCAGAATTTTTTTGATCAGCCGGCGCATGGTTGAGAAATCATCCACCACAAGTACATTGATCTGTTTTAACATCAGTATCTCCCTGAAAAACCAAGTTTTTCTTTATATATTCCATATCCCGATACCCCTCGATTGTATCCTTACAGCGCCGGTATCCGTGTCAACCGATACATTGCGGCTGATTTTTCCGCCCACATCCTCGCCAGTAACACTCAATCCCTGCATCAGCAGCATTTTGCGGATGGCGGCAAGATTCCGCTCTCCGATGTTAAACAGCCTGTCATCGTCCAGCATACTGGCACCTCCTGCCAGTTTGACTTTCATTTTCTGACGACTGCCTGTATAACCCAGACGCTTCATTTCCTTCAACAGTATCGGAATGCCGGTATCCGCGAAGTATGCAGGGTATTGTACCGCACGTTCGGGGTTGACAACAGAGTCCGGCAACGCAATATGCGCCATTCCGACACTCCGATTTTCCGTATCCAGAAAAATAACCGCCACACACGATCCCAGCGCATAGGTTTTCAGATATTCTCCCGGCATATTGCTTGCTTTGTATTCTCCGACTCCCACGATAATTTCTTTCATATTCAGATTTTCTTTACCAACAAGTTCAGCACACTATGAGCGATGTTTCCGATCGGAACCAGATGCTCCACCCCGCCCCTGAGATACGCTGCTTTGGGCATACCAAACACCACGCAGCTAGATTCATCCTGAGCAAAGGTATGTCCTCCCGCGTCGCGGATGGCTTTCATTCCGTCCGCACCGTCACTGCCCATACCGGTCAGCATCACGCCGATGGCATTCTGTCCCGCAGATTTGGCAACCGACTGCATCAGCACTTCCACCGAAGGGCAGTGTCCGCATACCAACTGACCGGGTCTGCATTCCGCATAATACATACTGCCGGAACGGATCACTTTCAGATGTTTGTCTCCCGGCGCGATCAGAATGCGTCCGGGCATGATCCGGTCTCCGTCCTGAGCTTCTTTCACTTCCATCATGCACAGATCATTCATGCGATCCGCAAACAAGCGGGTAAATCCCGGAGGCATGTGCTGAACAATTGCCACACCGGGGGTTGATGGCGGAAACTGCGTAATCACCTGCCGGATCGCTTCGATTCCCCCGGTCGAGGCTCCGATGGCAATCACTTTATGGGTGGTTTCCATCGGCATATCCGGGCGAGCCGCCGGATAAATCAGAACTTTTTTCTGCTTCCAATGGGATACATTGGCAGCCGAGGCAATTTTGATCTTGGTGCAGAGTTCGGTCATCATGTTGCTTAAGCCCGAACTCATATTGGCATTCGGTTTGGTTACAAAATCCACCGCACCTGCATCCAGCGCATCCAAAGTTACCTGCTTGCCCTTTTCCGTCATGGAACTGACCATGACTACCGGAATCGGATACTGCGGCATGAGGCGTCTTAAAAACTCCACGCCGTCCATGCGCGGCATTTCCACATCCAGCGTCAGCACATCGGGTTTCAACTGAACAATCTTGTCTCTGGCAATATACGGATCCGGAGCAGTTCCCACCACTTCGATGCCCGGGTCTGCAGAAAGCCCTTTGCTTAAGATTTCACGCGCCAATGCGGAATCGTCAATTATAAGTACACGGATCGGACGGCTCGCCATATTTCACAACATTTCTATCGAACATAGGATAGTTTCTGTGTTTATCCATATTCTTCAGTGTATTATCTGCTTTGCCATTTCTGAAAATAACAGATATATGGTCAATATCTTCGACAGATTCGGGAATAATATGATATTTTGACAATTTTATCCAGTCCGTATCCCGCAAAGTTACTATTTCATCCAAATATAAGCTTACCCAGACATCTCCTATTTTCGAGTCTGCATACTCCTGCCTCAATTTATTTTCAGATATGCAAACATATTCCTTGTCAAGTTCGAAGCCGATAAAATTACGCCCCAGACGTTTAGAGGCTATCGCTGTGGTACCTGTCCCTGAAAACGGATCAAACACGATGTCGCCTTCATCGGTTGACATCAGAATAATTCTCTCAAGCAGATGAATAGGCAACTGACACGGATGCTCATCACGATATTTGTTATGCTTTACCCGGTGAATATCTGTCCATACATCAGAAATCAGAGGACCGAACGGGTGTAACAATGGTTTCTTACCACCATAATCTTTATAAAGATAGTGACATTTGCGGCACCGTTTATGCGGATAGCGAATTTCATAAAACTTATTTTGTTTCTGTTCTTTTGCATAAAATAAGATTCCATAGTGAGACGGCTGTAATGTTTTCCCCATAGGTGAAGTCGGTGCATCCCATGATATCCAATGTTTAAAATAGGCGGCTTTGTTAAGAATATTTGTATAATAAGTAAGCCATTTCGGGATATTATGAACAAAAATAGAACCTGTGGGCTTTATAATTCGAACCATTTCATTCAACCATCGCTCACACCAATCAAGATATTCCTGAATAGCGAGACTATCCTTAATGCTATTATATCTTTTTTTCAAGTTAAAAGGCGGATCTGCAAAAGCAATATCAACACTATCATCAGGAATATCTTGAAATAGCGTAAGACAATCACCCTGTATGATGCGATTCAGATATTTTTCAAGCATTTTTCCTGAACTCCGATCTTAACATTCTGTCAAATCTGTATAATTCATCCTTATGAAATGTGAACACGTCTTCATAGGCAGTAACCATTCTTTTAAGGTCTTCTTTACGAACATACCAGCCGATACCATCAACAAAACCTATGAATTTTGCTTTCGGATAATGTTTTTTGATAAGCTGACGAATTGAAATTTCCGCTTTCGATTTATCACCCTGCCCTGACGATGTTGTAACCAAAAAAGAACATTCCACAATAATACGCGGATGCTGCTTATTCGGAATAATAAAATCCATTGTACGCTTTGTATCCGGCGCGTTTGCTATCAACTCCCTCAGATCACCGTTTTCAAAAGTAACCTCCGAGTTTGCTAAAATATCAGCGATAACGGCTTCGGAATTGTTTTCTTTTTTGCCTGAATATGAACCTTTCTCTTTATATCTTACCAATGTATCAATCATAGCAGATATATCGAACTGTAATTTTGATATGCTCAATTTTTTCAACTCAAACAAAGGTATGATATTCGCAAGAAAGGGAATAGTCGCTCCTTCAAAGAACAAATTGACTATTCCTGCTCGAAAATACTTATTTTTCATAAGCATTCCGGCAATCGTAGCATCTGACCATTCTCTGATATTTTCCGAACCTTGCGACTGATTCCAATTTTCTGTAAGTGATAAACTTTGCAAGTTGGCGGTCATCCACAACCCGGATAAGCGTTATAAGACGTTTGAAAGATTCATTTGAAAATCCTGTCAGCGCAAGCATAGCGGTCAAGCCGTTTTCGTTTTCAGCAAGAAGCCGTTCAAAAATTTCCTTCTTCAACCCTTTGATTTCAATTTCGTTTTTAAGAATAAGCAATGTTTCTCTGATCGAGTTCAGATACCCCTCATACTTCTCTTCAAAGCTGCGATTGAAGAAATAGAAAGTATTTTTTTCAATAACAGTCCTGAATTTCTGCTCAACGGACTTCATCATTCAACCACACCCTTTTTATACACCGCCGGAACAACATACCTGTACGCGGTCCGGCTGCGTTCCAGCGACTCCGAATGTCCTACAAACAAATATCCGCCCGGCGAGTTCATCTCATAAAATCGTTTCACCAAAGTATCTTTGGCAGAACGATCAAAATAAATCATCACATTGCGGCAGAAAATAAGATGAAATTTTTCCCTGAATGGAAATGTCGGGTTCATCAGGTTGAATCTTCGGAACGTAACTTCCTTTCGGACAATATCGCTGATTTCCCACAATCCCTTCAAGGTCTTTCTGAAATATTTTTTTTTAAGATATTCCGGAAGATGCTCCATACGTTCTTCCGAATAAATGCCTTGTTTGGCAATTTCCAGTACTTTTCCT
>CAZMDM010000202.1:0-6790 GCA_964564775.1 uncultured Desulfonema sp.
GCCATGAACAGGCGGGGATGAAGCCCTTTCAAAGATCGGTCAATGATGCCCGAAGCCAGATGCGCGATCCAGAAGAACGCGAAAATATTCGCTGCTGTCAATGTGATTCCTGTGCCTGCCTCGATCAGCGAATGCCATCCGATATCCGCAAGCCGTATAGAGGACGCGATACACAGCGGAATCAGCAGCATTCCCAGCGTAAACAGAACCATGCCCACAATGCGGAGTTCGGGACGCCGCTTGAGCAGTTGATATGCGCCGACATGAATCAGCAGGGTATAAGTAGATAAAATTGCGGAAATAATCAGAGATCGGGTGAATCCTGCCGTGTAGCTGATCAGAAATACGGAACCCGCGACAAAGAAAAATCCGCTGATAAACCATCCGATATTCTGCACCAACAGAGGAATCATCATTTTGGATAAGCCCGAAATTGCGCCGAAAGCCCGTTCCAACCTGCCGGGTTCTTTGGGTTTCCAAGCAAAATTTACAGCTTCATCCGATTTGACGGTCTGAACCTGAATCGGCGCAGGTTTGGGAGTCTCCGTTATCGCGGGCTTGGAAACAACGGGCTTTGGCGGAATGGCTGCGGGTTTCGGAGTCTCTGCTTGAATTGTCGCGGTAACAACCGTAACAGACGGTGTAACCATCTTCGTTTGTGCGGCGATTTCAACGGGTTTTTCTATCGGCGGCGAAACCGTTTCCGCTTCGGTCGGCGGATAAACCAGCCACGGAGGCTTGCCCAAAATTCTTCCTGCAAGATTTTCGAGCTTTTTCCATGCCATATCTCTGCGCTTGCGCCAGATATCTGTTTCAGGTTCAAGCCATTGCTTGCGAAACAGCCGCAGCCAGACTTCATCAATGCAGCTCATCAGGCTCAGATATTCTTTCTGTTCGATTTTCCCGGCGGACCACAAGCGCCTGATTTCAAGCCTGAGCAGAATCAGATCATCAACATCTCTCTGAAGCGGAATACTATCAACCGTTGTCGGGGGAGGAGCGGGTTTTTTGAATATTTTGTATAGGATAATCGCAACGATGATTATGGTGAGCCACTGCATGATGAGCCTCCGTGTGTCAGGATTAAAAGATTTCAGCCGCTATCAAAGCTCCGAAATCAATTTCAGGGCTGAAGAGCTTCAAAGCAGGCTGAAGCCGGCTGATCCGAGTCTGCTTGAGCAGGCTTCAGCTTCTATCCGGGCGATTTATCGCTCGGTTATTTATTGAGTTTCTTTTTAAGTTCTTCAAGCTCTGAATCTACCCCGACTTCTTTCTCGAAATCCTCGAACTCTTTATCCAGCTCGGTTTTTTCATCGTAAAGCTCGGAAACGGCTTCGGCACGGGCTTCGATTTCACTCACCCGGTCTTCCATGCGCCCGAACTTTTCTTCGGCATTGACGCCTCTTTCAAAATACCGGATCGTTGTTCCCATAGCCTGTCTGGCTTCAGCGGATTTCTGACGGGCAGCGAGCATGGTGCGTTTGCGTTTTGCCTCATCCAGCTTGTTTTCCAGAGAACGCAGTTGGGATTTGAGATTGTCGCAGGTATTTCTTGCCGATTCCCAAGAGGTTTCCAGATTTTTGATAATCTTGTCATGCTCTTTTTTGCGGGTCAGCGCCTTGCGAGCCATTTCTTCATTGTCGGAACGAAGTGCGCTTTCTGCCTTCTGTTTCCACTCCTCGGATTGCTCCCGATGATGTTTCAATTCTTTTGCCAGTTGCTTTTCACTGGTCATCGCATCCAGCACGCCTTCTCTTGCCATGCGGATATTGTCTTCCATTTCCCGGATAATCTGCTTGATCATCCGCTCCGGGTCTTCCATACGGTCAATCATCTCATTGATATTCGCGGAGATGATGTCGGTTACTCTGACGAATATGTTTGCCATAAGTGCCTCCCTTTGCTGAGTGTTATGTGAAAAGTGTTACGTGTCAGGTAAAACATTTTAACACATAACACCTAACACTTCTTAAAGCAATAAGTGTTCCAAAAATTAAATCGCTATGGATAAAATAATGATATATTTTTAAAAACAGATGATTATTCCGAAGGCAAAAAAGATGTTGAAATATATGTGGAGAATCCGATCAGCATAAAATGTATAGTGCATGGCAGAAAATGATCTTTTCCTGTTACACTTTGTTACAAACACTTACATCCCGGAAAAGCATTCTGTTGCGATTTTTGCTAAAACCCCATCATGTCGCTGATCGTCAATGATCGTGATTTACAGGAAAGGGGAAACTATGATAGACAGAAAACATTGGAAAAGCATGATGGGACTTACGGTTCTGACCGTTGCCGCGTTTGCTCTGGTAATGACGATGCTCACCGGATGCCGCCATCCGGGGCATGGAAATGTTGCTCCTGAAAAAATTGCGGAGCGGATTATCGGCAAAATTTCGTCAGAACTGGAACTGAATGAGGGACAGAAGCAGTATCTGGACAAAGTGAAACAGGAACTGCTTGCCAAAGCCGCTGAGATGAAAGAAAAGCATCAGGCAATGCGGAAAGAGATTCTGGCACAACTGCGTCAGGATACCATAGATCAGGAAAAGCTGAAACAACTGGTTGCCGATCACAGAGCCAAAGCTGACAGCGTGATTTCACTTCTCATTACCCGGCTGGCGGAATTTCACAGTATGCTGACGCCTGAACAGAAGGACAAATTGGTGAAGCATATCGAAGAAATTGAGGCAAAAGGCTCGGATTGTCCGTTAAGAGGAAAAAACGAATAACAGATAGGTGTAAATCATCATCGTCGGTTACGAATCCGAGCGATAAATCGCCCGGCTGGGAGCAGAAGTCTGCTTAAGCAGGCATGAGCTTTCAGCCCGGAAATTTATTTCGGGGCGACCGACAGTCGTGAATTGCACACATAACAGATTCATCTGAGGGCATCATTTTCGGAGAAATTCTTTGAAAACAACCATTCACCAAACTGCTGCTGGTTTTGCTGATCACCGGTATCTGCATGAATATCCTGATCGCAGGATTTTTCCGGCATACGGTTCTGAACCCCCGCCGCGCCGCTTTTCAGAAAAATATTGCTCAATATCTGAACTATCTGATTCCAAAAATTTCTTCTTTCATAATCAGGCATGATATGATATTAACATAAAAAAATTATATGATTTCTCATTTCTACAAAAAAATCGTTGAAGAAGCGATAAGATCAACGGAGCATCATATTTTACCTAGGAAGGATTGTGCCGGAAAGAAAATATCTGACGGTCTTGATAATATGGCAAAACAGGATTATATCCGACTTGGTATCTTATCGGCGGTGATTGCCGTTCTGCCGATGATGATGAAAAACGACTATTATATCGGCGTGTGCGTATTTGCCGCGTTCAATTGTCTGGCATGTATCGGACTCAGCTTGCTGATGGGCTACGCGGGACAGATTTCGCTGTGTCAGGCGGCATTTATTGCTATCGGTGCGTATTCTTCCGCAATTTTTACGGTCAGACTCGGATGGTCGCCGTGGATCGCCATGCTTGCCGGCGCAGGGTTGACCGGAATCACAGCCGTTGCTGTCGGTGTGCCGTCATTGCGCCTCAAAGGACATTATCTGGCTATGGCGACTTTGGGATTCGGCTCGATTCTGAACATCGTGCTGATTGCCACCGTAAAACTCACGGGAGGTCCCGAAGGCATCAACGGCATTCCCGACCTGAATCTGTTCGGAACGCTTTTAACTTCGGATCGGCAGTTTTTTTATTTTTCATGGGCAGCCGTGATGCTGGGACTGTATTGCGCTTTGAATCTGATTCATTCCCGCATCGGCAGAGGACTGATGGCAATTCACGGCAGCGAAGATGCCGCGTGTTCCTCCGGCGTCAATACGTCATCGTCCAAAATCCTGATTTTTATCATCAGTGCGATATATTCTTCCATTGCCGGAAGCTTGTATGCCTATTATGTCAATTACATTGATCCGGGACCTTTTGACATCACGCATTCGATACTGCTGCTGACGATGGTGGCTGTCGGCGGAATGCACACGATCTGGGGCGCGGTGATCGGCTCGATTCTGCTGTCATTGCTGCCGGAATTTTTATCATTTGTTTCAGGATACTTCAGAGGTTTCGGCATTGCATACAAGCCGGATTACGATATTCTGCTTTACGGCGGAATCCTGCTGTCTATCATGCTGTTTCTGCCCGAAGGATTATCAGACGGAATTGGGAGACTGATACGAAGGATGATTCCTGCAGCCGTCGCTTCAAAAAAAGAATAGCTGATAAAAATTATGATAAACAATAAAAACGGAGATATATATGGAATTCGAAGCTGTCATCGGGCTTGAGGTTCATGCCCAGTTGAAAACCGAAACAAAGATATTCTGCGGATGTTCCACCCAATTCGGAGCGCCGCCGAACACGCATGTATGTCCGGTATGTCTGGGAATGCCGGGATCACTTCCGGTATTGAACAGGAAAGTGGTAGAGTATGCGCTTCGCATGGCAATCGCAACGAATTGCCAAATCGCACAATACAGCCGATTTGCCCGAAAAAATTATTTCTATCCTGATCTGCCCAAAAATTATCAGATTTCTCAGTATGAACTTCCGCTTGCCATACACGGATATATTGATATCGAGTCGGAAGACGGTTCCCGAAAACGTATCGGAATTACCCGTATTCATATCGAAGAAGATGCGGGAAAACTCAGCCATGATCCGCATCAGCCTGTGAGCATGGTGGACTTGAACCGAACCGGCACCCCTCTGATCGAAATCGTCAGCGAACCGGATATCCGATCTCCCGAAGAAGCCGGAGCGTATCTGCGAAAATTGCGCTCGATTCTGAGATATCTGGAAATCTGCGACGGCAATATGGAAGAAGGCAGCTTCCGATGCGATGCCAATGTTTCCATAAGACCCAAAGGCTCGGATACTTTCGGCACAAGAGCCGAAGTCAAGAATCTCAATTCCTTCAAGCATGTGGAAAAAGCTCTGTATTATGAAATTGATCGGCAGAAAGAACTGATCTCGGATGGCGGACAGGTGGTTCAGGAAACCCGGCTATGGAATCCTGACAAAAATATCACAACATCTATGAGAGGCAAAGAAGACGCGCATGATTACCGCTATTTTCCCGATCCCGATCTTCTGCCTTTGGTGGTGGATGAAGAATGGATTGATTCGGTCAAAGCCTCGCTTCCTGAGCTGCCGGATCAGAAAAAAGAGCGGTTTATCACGCAATTCGGGCTTCCTGCATACAATGCCGAAGTCCTGACCTCTTCGCATGAATTGGCGAAATTTTTTGAGGATTGCGTCAGAGAATATCGCAGTCCCAAACAGATCGGCAACTGGGTTATGGGAGCGTTGCTGGGGCTTCTCAATGCCGAAGGCAAAACAATCGAAGAATCGCCGATTTCTCCGGCAGATCTGGCAGGCTTGATCAAGCTGATGGATGAGGGCGTGATCAGCGGCAAAATCGCCAAAACCGTATTCGATGAAATGGCAAAAACCGGCAAGCCGCCCAAACAGATTGTCGAAGAACAAGGGTTGGTGCAGGTAACCGATACGGGCGCAATCGAGGCGGTTATCGCAAAAATTCTGGCTGCCAATCCCAAAGAAGTCGAGAAGTACAAAAGCGGTAATGAAAAGGTTTTCGGATTCTTTGTGGGGCAGGTGATGAAAGAAAGCAAAGGCAAGGCGAATCCCAAAGCCGTGAATGATATTCTGAAGGAAAAACTGTCGGGCTGATCCGGAGAAGCAAGCCGGAAGAAGTTTGATATTCCTCCGGCTTGATCTTACAAGCTGTTTATTGTGTTAAATATTTTGTGCTGATCCTTTCAAAAACCTTTTCAGCAATCCCCTTTTTGTTCGCCTTATCAAAGGCATCACGCAATGCAGCACCTTCTTGGGTGTTGCTGAAAATACTATATACCTCTGCGGGTTTGACCGGCAGCATAATGATTCTGATATGATCGAGATAACCTTTGGTTTTCAGCCAATACTTCATTGATACATAATTGATATCCAGCATTGCATCTGCTCTTTTTTTGAGCAGCTTGTTATAGTTCATTTCCCGATAATCAATGTCTGTTACCAATTCCAGATTTATTTGAGAATGTTTCAGCATTTCAGGAATATAGGCAGCTTTCATAAAGGCAATGGTTTTCCCGTACAAATCTTCAGACCTGCTGACTTCCTTCAACGGACTATCCTTCAGGACAATCAGACAGCTTATAATGGATGTCAGAGGAGTTTCAGGATAGAGAAATTCAGCTTCACGTTCAGGCGTTTTTGTCAGTTGGGAAACAGTATCCACGTTTCCTTCTCTCAGCATCTGTATCGCCCGAAGAATCGGATATATGCCAGTAACTTCAATGTCCACACCCATTTTTGGCGCTATGAACTCTTTCCAGTAGTCAATGGTTACTCCAGCCGCTTTTTTGGAGGCTGCATCTTCCATCATAAACGGATCCAGCATAAAAACAGCCATTTTGACGGTTTTCGCGGAAACCTGCGTCTGAGAAAATACGATAAGCAGAAAAATGATCAATACATTCATCGAATATTTCATTTCCATGATTCTCTTTCGTTATTATGTTTTTAGTTCTGGCTGCCGATCCCGAAGCCGCTATAATCCGTTTTCGGGGAAGTGATATCGGATTCGAAAATCCGTAGGGGGAATCATTATTCGCCCCTACTTCACGAGAAATACAGACAAGAGTTTCAAAAAATCAGCGCTGAATCGTATCCGACATTCCGGCAAAAAAGTTGGCATCCCGCTTGATCACCGCGCAAAATTCTTCAAGCGGAAGATCATTGGG
>CAZMDM010000203.1:0-9766 GCA_964564775.1 uncultured Desulfonema sp.
CTTACAAACATGGCAGCGATATTGACTTGGCAGTAATGGATCAAGGCATAACAGATACGCTTATCCGAAACATACAAAGCGAATTTGAAGACAGCAGCCTGCCCTACTTTGTTGATCTGATAAACTATCATAGCCTGACGCATTCCGACTTGAAAAATCATATTGACAGAATTGGCATTCCTTTTTATCAGGTGAATCATGGAAAATGATATAAGATGGATTCAACGTTTTGCCAATTATAAGAAAGCCATATCGCAACTTTCCAAATTTATCGAAAAGGCTGACCTGAATGAACTTGAAGATCAGGGACTTATCCAATGTTTTGAATATACTTACGAGCTGGCATGGAACACGATCAAAGATTTTTATGAGAGCCAGGGTGAAACCGGAATACAGGGAAGCAGAGATGCCATCCGACTGGCGTTTAAAAGAGGGCTTATCGAAAATGGCGATCTGTGGATGAAAATGATAAAAAGTCGGACACTCACATCACATACATATAATGAAGAACTTGTCTCTGAAATCTCGGAAGCTATTTTTAACGATTATTATCAAGAATTTATAAAATTACTGCATAAATTTTACGATTTGGAAGAAAAAGAGAAAAATAGGATATGAGATTCGGTCTCAGGGAAGAGGTTATAGAACAGATCAGAAGCGTTTTCTTGAAATATCCGCAAATCGAGCAGGCAGTGCTTTACGGATCACGGGCAAAAGGCAATTATAAAAACGGTTCGGATATTGATCTTACTCTGAAAGGCAGAGACTTGAATTTAAGCATTATCAGTCAGATAAATCTTGATCTGGACGATCTGCTTCTGCCTTATACATTCGATATTTCTGTTTATCATCACATCGGCAATTCCGATCTTATCGAGCATATCGAAAGAGTCGGGCTTGTTTTTTATGACGTGGAACATCCTGAGAAAAGAAACGGACATCAGAGATGTCGGACAACAGACCTGACAGACAATTCGATATAACTTTCAGCATCAAATGGAAACTGATCGTTCTGATGACAATTCTGATGGTCGGGATTATCAGCATTCTGACCGGATTCGAAATATCCTCCCAGAAACGGATGATGGAAGCAGAACTCGGCAAACGGATCGTCCTGATGAAGGAAAATCTGACAGAGCGGGCAAAAACTTACACCGGCAATCTTGCCCAGCAGATCGAGAAAGATATTGCCGCATATAATTTTTCAGGTGTGGCAGAGTCGGTACGAAATTCAACCGATAACAACAAAGATGTCAGATATGCTGTCCTGATCAACTTTTCCGGTAAGGTATTTTTTCAATCCCGAAAATCCGCTTCCTCTCAGTCTGACACCTTTCATCAGAGAAACCTTGAAGCCCTGAAATGTGCAGACATAACGATAACAGAATATGAAGACAATGCAGAATCTGTCATTGAAATCGTTACGCCTGTAAAGATCAGCACTGCCCCCTGGGGAGTTTTGAGAACTGTATACAACTTAACCCATCTCAGAAGAGAAATCGAACACTCGGAACATCAGATTCGCTATGAAATCCACCGGATGATCCGAAAATCCATGTTTGCGTCTCTGATATTTGTCGGTATCGGTTTTGTCATCGTGCTGATCGTTTCCATGCGATTTAGCAAACCCTTGATTCAACTGGCACAGGCTGCAAGAAGCCTTTCCAAAAGCAATTTTTCGGATGCTTCCGATATACCGCATATCCGCTCGATTGCCAAAGATGAACTCGGTATTCTGGCAGACGCATTCGAACTGATGAGCAGAGAAATCCGGGATTTGCTTCAGGAAACCCGCAATTACAGCGAGCATCTGGAAGAACTTGTCAGAGAAAGAACCGCGGATCTTGCCGCTGCCAATGAGCAGCTCCATCATGCCAAAGAACTTGCCGAAGCTGCCAACAAATCCAAAAGCCTTTTTCTTGCCAATATGAGCCATGAGCTTCGCACCCCGCTTAATGCCATTCTCGGATTTTCACAACTCATGCTTCGCGATCATCATCTGGTGCCGGATTACAGAGAGAATCTGGAAACCATTGTCCGAAGCGGAGAGCATCTGCTGACCATGATCAATCAGGTTCTGGATCTGTCCAAAATCGAAGCCGGACGCATGACGCTGCATGAAAAAGCCTTTGATTTTCATCGGATGCTGGATGATTTGGAAGATATGTTCGCACTGAGAACTCAGGAGAAAAAACTGCGCCTGATTTTCGAGCGGAGTTCCGATGTTCCGCAATATATCAAAGCAGATGAACTGCGTTTGAGACAGATTCTGATCAACCTTCTGAGCAATTCGGTCAAATTCACAAAAGAAGGCGGCATCGCGATGCGGGTAAGTTCAGAGCCTTCGATACAAAAGATATTGCTGCATTTTGAAATTGAAGATACCGGCATTGGTATGGATGAACATGATCTGCACACGATTTTCGATGCCTTTGTTCAGAGTGAAAGCGGTAAGATGGCCGGAGAAGGAACCGGACTGGGGCTTGCGATCAGTCATCAGTTTGTGAAACTGATGGGCGGAAATATGACCGTGAACAGCAAAAAAGACAAAGGGTCGGTGTTCCGATTCACCATAGAAGTCTGTCCGGCAAATACGGAGGAGGTCAACGCTGCTCATACCTCCTCCCGGCGGGTGCTGGCTCTGGCACCGGGTCAGCCCGTTTACAGGATTCTGGTCGCGGATGACAAATGGGACAATCGTCATCTGCTTGCCAAGCTGTTGGGAAAATTGGGATTCGATGTGAGGGAAAGTGAAAACGGTGTTCAGACACTGGAAGTCTGGGAATCTTATGCACCTCACCTGATCTGGATGGATATGCGGATGCCGATAATGGACGGCTACGAGGCTACTCGGAGAATCAAATCTACTGCCAAAGGACAGGCAACAGCGGTGATTGCCCTTACTGCCAGCGCATTCGAAGAAGATCGGAAAATGGTGCTGTCCGCAGGCTGTGATGATTTTGTCCGAAAACCTTTTCGGGAATCCGAGATTTTCGAGATGATGGAAAAGCATATCGGCGTTCAGTTTGTTTATGAGGAAGATGAGAAAACATGTCAGGAGTCGGAAAACAGAAATACCGAACTGAATACGGAAGATATTGCCGCACTCCCGAAGGAGTTGTCGGATGCACTGGAAGATGCCACTGTCCGGGCAGACATGAATCGGATCGCCGAGGTTATTAATAAAATCGGGCAGTTCGATAAGAATATCGGAGATGTGCTGAGACGGATGGCAGAGGAATTCGAATATGCTGAAATTCTGAAAATGTTTCAGAATCAGGAAAAAACTCAATCGGAAATAAAAGGAGAATAGCATGAGAAAACTTGTCCGGCTTGTAGCGTTGATGACAATTTTGTCTGTACCTTACGAACTTTTGGCAAAAGATACGATCAACTGGGCGTATTTTTCATATCCGCCGCTGTATATTGTCGAGAGAGGCAAAGTGAGCGGAATCGGAATCGATATTCAGAATCTTCTCTGGCAGAATATGCCGGAATACGAGCATCAACGAATCGAGACTTCGGTTCAGAGAATGTTCGAAAACATGAAACACGGTCAGAACTATTGCGTGATCGGTCCTTTGAAAACGCCTGAACGCGAAGAGTTTCTCCACTATTCCATACCCTGTCGGCTCGATATCCCTGATATGCTCGCTATCAGAAAAGAGGATAAGCAAAAATTGGGAATCGGTTTGGATGTTTCTTTGGAAGAGTTGATGCAAAGCAATCGCTTCATATTCGGCAACCAGAAAGGAATCAGTCACGGCAAGCTGGATGCTGTAATCAAAAAATATGAAGGAAAACAGAATATAGTATTTGTTTCAGGATCGGAGCCTGACGATCAGCTGCTGAATATGCTGGCTGCCAAACGGATTGACGGACTGATAACCAGTTACTATACACTGAAAAAATTCGGATTCTACGATAAAGTAACACTGATTCCGATCCGAGAATACGGAGATATGCCGATGATAGGATATATCACATGTCCCAAAAACGAGTGGGGAAAACAGGTTATTGAAAAGATTGATGCTGCTTTGCGAAAAGAAATTCCCACTGAAAGATATCTGCAATGTTATCTGCCGTATATTGACCAAAATATGGTGCCGGAATTCAGAAAGCGTTTTGAAGAATACATTCTCAAACCTTCAAAACAGTAATCGTGTCAGCATGAAACTGGAATAACAATGCCGATTCGGAACAAAAAATTTTCGATCTCCGCAAGTCTCACGGTAAGCCTGATTCTGACAGTGGCATCCGTGTCCGGCATTGCTGTCGGATTCAATTATGTCTATGCTTCCCGGAAAATTCACGCGCAGATCGAGGAAAAAGCAGACGAATATGTGAATTTTCTCTGCAAGAGTCTGGCAGTTCCTCTCTGGAATTTCGAAAGAGACACGGTACGGCAGATCGGAGCTTTTTTCGAGCAAAATGAGTTGGTTGCCGAACTGAAAATTACAGATTGCAACAAAGTTGTCTTTTTCGAGATAAAAAAAAAGGATACGGCATCGGCGATTGTCAGAGAAAAAAATATTTTTCACAATCAGTTGTTTGCCGGAAATGTCCGACTTGTTCTGAGTTCTCTTCATTACGAAAAAATTCATCAGGACCTGCTTCGCTCAGCTCTTATCACCATCTTCGTTATTCTGTTGTCCCTGACCATGATGACCGGATTGATGCTGCGGATTTTTTTACGCCGCCCTCTCATGCAGTTGAACGAAGTCGTGAGCGCATACACTCGGGGACAATACGAATTGCCGGAATACCGGACGGTCTGCTCCGAATTCGAGCCGTTTGTTGCGGTGCTTGAAAAAATGGGACAGGAGATTCGGAATCGTATCGGAGAACTGAAGGATGCCGAAGAAAAATACCGCAATATCTTCGAACATGCTGTGGAAGGTATTTTTCAGACCACCCCGGATGGTCGCGCACTCAGTGTCAATCCGGCTCTGATCAGAATGTTGGGCTATGATTCCGAGGATGACCTGTGTTCATCCGTGTCCGATATTTCGACACAGGTATATGTTAATCCTGATGATCGTCAGACAGTTATCAATATTCTGAAGCGTGAGAACAATATCATCGGATTGGAAACAGAGATGTACCGAAAGGACAGAAGCCGGATACGGGTGTCTTTATCTGTGCGGACAGTTCGGGATAAAAACGGCGGTATACTTTATTTTGAGGGATCGCTGACCGATATTACGGAGCGGATCAGAAGAGAGCAGGCGGAAAAGGAACGCGAGATTGCCGAAAGAGCCAATCTTGCCAAAAGCCGCTTTCTTGCCAATATGAGCCATGAACTTCGCACTCCCCTCAATGCCATTCTCGGATTTTCACAACTGATGCTGCGCGACAGGTATCTGCTGCCGGAATACAGAGAAAATCTCGAAACCATTGTCCGAAGCGGAGAGCATCTGCTGAGCATGATCAATCAGGTTCTGGATTTGTCCAAAATCGAAGCCGGACGCATGATCCTTAATGAAAAAGCCTTTGATTTTCATCGGATGCTGGATGATTTGGAGAGTATGTTCACTTTGCGGGCTGGGGAAAAACATCTGAATCTGATCTTCGAAAAAAGCCTCGATATTCCGAGATATATCTATGCAGATGAGGTTCGTCTGCGACAGGTGATGATCAATCTTCTCAGCAATGCGGTCAAATTCACACAGGAAGGTGGTATTGCCCTGAGAGTATCTTCGGAATATGTCGGAGAAGAGATCATCCTCCGTTTTGAAATCGAAGACACCGGCGCAGGGATGGATGAGGCAGAACTGAAAACAGTTTTCGATGCGTTTGTTCAGAGCGAAGCCGGCAGAATGTCGGGAGAAGGCACAGGATTGGGACTTGCGATCAGTCATCAGTTTGTGAAGCTGATGAGCGGTGAAATGACCGTGAATAGCAGAAAAGGCAGAGGATCGGTATTCAGATTCCGTATTCGCGTTCGTCCGGCAGAAACTGGAGACATTGCCAAAAGCACATTGAGCCGCCGTGTCATTGCTCTTGCGCCGGGTCAGCCGATTTACAGGATTCTGATCACCGATGACAAGTGGGATAATCGGCATCTTCTCAGCAAATTATTGAAAAAATTAGGATTAGATGTAAAAGAAGCTGAAAATGGCAAGCAGACCATCGAGATATGGGAATCTTGGGAGCCTCATCTGATCTGGATGGATATGCGGATGCCGGTGATGGATGGGTATGAAACCAGTCGGAGAATCAAGGCGACTCTGAAAGGACAGGCAACTGCCATCATTGCACTGACCGCCAGTGCTTTTGAAGAAGAGCGAAAGATCGTTTTATCTGCGGGCTGTGATGATTTTGTCCGCAAGCCTTTCCGGGAATCCGAGATTTTCGAAATGATGGAAAAGCATATCGGCGCAAAGTTCGTGTATGAGGAAGATAAGGAATTTTCTGAGGGAGCAGAATACCGAAAAGCGGAATTGAAAACAGAAGATTTGGCGACACTGTCTCGGGAATTGTCGGAAGCGCTTGAAGATGCCGCAGTCCGGGCAGATATGAAGCGGATATATGACATTATCGGCAACATAGAAACGTTTGACAAAAATATTGCCGATGTGCTGAGAGCTATGGCAGATGAATTCGATTATGCTGAAATTCTTTCGCTGATTCGGAAAACAAGTCAACAATACATGCAAAGGAGGATGTTATGAAAAGAAGAGATTTTCTCTGCATAGTAAGCATTTGGGTGGCACTTATTTTATGCCCGATGCTTGGTATGGCTGAAGATTCGATCACGTGGATGGAAGCGGATTTTGTGCCGGGATATATCCATGAGGGACCTCTGAAAGGGCAGGGCTATGAAGATGTGATTACCCAAATTTTTCAGAAAAACCTGCGCGGTTATACCCATCAGACAATGATTGGCAACATGGCTCGGATGACTCATGAGTTCAAACAGGGCAAACAGGTCTGCAATGTCTCATTGTTCAAAACGCCGGAACGGGAAGCGTTCATGTATTTTTCCATTCCCAGCACATTCACTCTGCCCAACGGTCTGATCGCCAAAAAAGACAAGCTGTCCTTGTTCGGAAATGCCAAAACGATCCTCCTTGAAGATGTATTGAAAAGCAAAGTGAAATTGGGTATTTCCAAAGATCGTTCTTATGGGAAGAACATAGACGCTATTTTGGAAAAATACAAAAACAGCAGTAATATTGTTGTGCATTCGGGCAAAGATGTATTTGAAAGCCTTTTTCAGATGCTGATCCGAGACCGTGTGGACTGTATGCTCGGACTTCCCGAAGAAGTGATGTATGTTGCGGAACAGAAGGGGGAAAAAGATCGGATTGCAAGCCTTACGCTGAAAGAAAATGAAAATACTTATGATTCATGGCTGGGATATGTGGCATGTTCCAAAACCGACTGGGGAAAACAGGTGATCGCTAAAATCAATCAGATTCTCAGAACCGAAAGACCGACACCGGAATATCGGAGTGCTTATGAACGATGGTTAGATGAACATGCCCGCGAAAGTTACCGGAAATTGTATGATGATATTTTTCTTAAAATAAATGAGTAATTTTTGGGATCATATCCGATACAGTCGTCCGAGACGTTTGTTCGCGATCCTTGTTATTCTTGCAATCGCGGGACTGTCTGCAATTATCATCAGGCTTAACATTGAGCGGATCAATCGGCAGCTTGAGGAACGTCTGCACAATGCTCTGAAATTTGCAGCTATCACTCTTCCTCCGGCAATGTGGCAGTTGAATCATGATTATCTGAATGATTTTGTGAAAGCCATGTTTCTGGAGGAAGCCATCGTGCATATTGGGATTCTCTCTGATGACAAAACTCTGATATCCCACAGTCACTCGCGATTTGAACAGAAATCTTTTTCTTTTTTTGAGCAATCGCAGTATTTTATTACCGGAACTTCCGATATTTTTTACAATACCGAAAAGATCGGATCTGTCCGCATAGCGGTATCCCGTGAAGGAATATATCGGCAGCTGATTCTCAACACCGTTGCAGCAGTTTTTCTGATATGTTCTATTATCGGGGCAATGGTATTCTATTATAACCGGCTGATACGCGCCGAAAAAAATCGTCAGGCTGCGGAAGCATCCAGCCGAGCCAAAAGCCGTTTTCTTGCCAATATGAGCCATGAACTCCGCACTCCCCTCAATGCCATACTCGGATTCACCCAACTGATGCTCAGAAACAGAAATGCAGATAGCCAAGATTCGGAATATCTGAACACTATTTTGAGAAGCGGGGAACATCTGCTCACGCTGATCAATCAGGTATTGGATTTATCCAAAATCGAAGCCAATCACATGACGCTGAATCCGCAGAGTTTCGATCTTTATCAGATGCTGAATGATTTGGAAGGCATGTTCCGGCTGCGAGCCGGAGAAAAGCATCTGCATCTGATTTTCGAGCGTGATCCGCGTGTTCCCCGTTATATAAAGACCGATGAGATGCGGTTTCGCCAGATACTGATCAATCTTCTCAGCAACGCGATCAAATTTACCGAAGAAGGCGGAGTGTCACTGCGGATAAGTTATTCGGCAGAAGATATACTGAATGTCGAAATCGAAGACACGGGTCCCGGCATGGATGACAGCGAGATTAATTCAATATTCACTGCCTTTATGCAGTCTGACAGCGGCAAGCGATCATCCGAAGGAACAGGATTGGGTTTGGTAATCAGCCGTCAGTTTGTCAGGATGATGGGCGGAGAGATGACGGTTAGCAGCGAAAAAGAAAAAGGAACAGTATTTTCGTTTCACATCCGGGTGAGCAGAGGAAATCCTGTCGAAAGCGAGATACGGCGATCTCCCCGCCGTGTGATTGCGTTGGAATCCGGGCAGCCCCGATATCGGATTCTGATTGTGGATGACCGATGGGATAATCGCAGGCTTCTGTGCAAACTTTTGGAACCATTGGGCTTTGATATAAAAGAAGCAGAAGATGGTCAGCAAGCTGTTGAGATATGGGAACGTTATGAGCCGCATCTGATCTGGATGGATATGCGGATGCCGGTGATGGACGGGTATGAAGCCACCCGTAGAATCAAGGCAGCTGCAAAAGAACGGGCAACTGCCATTATTGCCCTGACTGCCAGTGCTTTTGAAGAAGAGCGAAAGATTGTTTTATCTGCGGGCTGCGATGATTTTGTCCGAAAACCTTTTCGGGAATCCGAGATTTTCGAGATGATGGAAACGCATATCGGTGCAAAGTTCGTATATGAGGAAGATGATAAAAAGTCTCAGGATATCGGGAATAAAAAAACAGAACTGAGTTCGGAAGCATTGGCTGATCTGCCGAAGGAGTTGTCGGAATCGCTCGAAGATGCGACTCTCCGGGCCGATATGAACCGGATATATGAGATTATCAGCACCATAGAAACGTTTGACAAAAATACTGCCGCAGCGCTGAGATCATTAGCAGATGAGTTCGAGTATGCCGAAATTCTGAGAATCATTCGGGAGCGCGGAAAACTCTGACAACTCAGAGGAATCAGATACGAAGATAAAAAAAATATGGACAAAATTCTGCGGATAATGCTAAAATCCGAGTTTATTGTGTCAGACAATTTTTAGGAACAGGGGGTGATCTGTTGGGCAGTGTTATCAAAAAACGTCGGAACAAAATGAGAAAGCATAAGCATAAAAAGCTCTTAGCCCGTTCGCGGCATCAACGCAGAAAGTAATAGCCGTTCATCAGTGCAAGCGGTTCATCAGTGCAAAATGAATAAAATAAGTATCTTATAATCATTTTGCACTTTGAATTTTCA
>CAZMDM010000204.1:0-9943 GCA_964564775.1 uncultured Desulfonema sp.
ACATCCCAAAGACAGTCTGGGCAAGGAACTGATCCGTCAGGTCGTGTCGGTTGCCAAAGACCCGGATATCCGAAAACGATTTGTGTTTATTGAAGATTATGACATGAGGCTGGCAAGAGCGATGGTTCAGGGCGCGGATGTGTGGCTGAACAATCCTCGTCGCCCCAACGAAGCTTGCGGCACTTCCGGCATGAAGGCGGCTGCCAACGGTGTTCTGAATGTCAGCATTCTGGACGGATGGTGGTGCGAGGGATGGAACGAAAATCGGGGATGGAAAATCGGCAATGGCGAGGAATACAGTGATGAAGTCTATGGAGATGCGGTTGAAAGTCAAGCATTGTATAACATATTGGAAAATGAAGTTATTCCGTGTTTCTACGATGTTCGTAACGGTGATCTTCCTCAGTGCTGGATCCGAAAAATGAAAGAATCTATGAAAATGGCGATGCAGGATTTTTGCAGCCTCCGCATGGTCGGAGAATATGAAAAGCGTTATTATCTGCCCATTGCCCGGCAGTTTCATTCTCTAATCGAAAATAATGCCGTGATGGCGAAAAATTTGAGTCTTCGTCGGGAACGCCTGAAATCGCTGTGGAAAGAGATTAAAATCGAGCTTCCCAGACAAGATCGCAAAGGTCCATTCCGAGTCGGGGAAACCTTTTCTGTCAGTGCGGGAATTTATCTAGGACAGCTTACTCCCGAAGACGTGGATGTCGAGCTTTACAACGGACACATGCGATCTGTGGATTCACTGGATGCCGCGCATACCGAACCCATGACGGTCCGGGAAGATCGCGGATACGGTCATTATATTTACGGCTGTTCGGTTCCCTGCCGGATTTCGGGGCGATACGGATTTACGGTTCGGGTTATGCCGAAAGGAGATAATTTTCTGAAATTCACGCCGGGATTGATTACATGGTCGTAATTGATATTATCTGATGGATTTTCAGTTTCTTAGTCCTGAAAAACCGGAGATGCGTTGACTTTACGCACGGATTTCGCTATAATACAGACATAGTTATCCGAATCTTCCCGCGGGAGAAGGCATAATGGACGAAACTCAGGAGAAAAAACGCGAAATCCGCAGCATGATTGCCAAAAAGATCGGTGCTTTTTCTGAAAAAGAACTCTCGGAAAGACTTACGAAAATTGAAAATCGGCTGTTCGAATTTGCCAATTTTATCGAAGCCAAAATTCCGCTGTTGTATCTGAATGCGGGCAGCGAAGTTCCCACGAGAGGAATTATCGAAAAATGCTTCAAACTCCGCAAACTGGTTGTGCTTCCCGCGTTTGAAAAAGAAAAGCGCAACATGATTCTGCTCAAAGCCGATCATCTGGATAAACATATCCGAACCGGTGCCAGAGGTATCCCTGAGCCTGACCCGGAAAAATGCAAAAAAGTTCCGATCAAACAGTTGGATATCGCTCTGATTCCCGGTGTGGCATTTGACGAAAAGGGCGGCAGAATGGGGATCGGACTCGGATATTATGACCGCCTGATGCCCAAACTTTCTCCGACCACCCGCAAAGTCGCACTGGCGTTCAATTGCCAGTTGGTTCCGCAAGTGCCGATGGAATCGCATGACCGCTATGTGGACATCATCATCACCGAAGATCGGATTATCTATAAAATCTGAAGTCCCAAGACTTTTTCAAGTTTTTGCAGATTTTCCTCATCTCCGACAGCGATCACCGTATCCCCTGCTTCAAGCCGGGCTTCGAAAGACGGATTGAACAACATGCTGCCGTTCGGTTTTTTGATAGCAATAATAATCAGATTGTAATTTTGCCGAATCCCGGAATCTTTCAGCATCACATTCACCAATTCTGACGATGCGGATACGGATATTTCTTCCATCTGAATATGTTTATGTCGATATGCCAAAGCCAGATCGAGAAAACTGGTAACTGTGGGGCGCAAAATCCTCTGCGCCATGGTCGCTGCCCCCATCTCATATGGAGATTCGACAATATCGGCTCCGGCAGCCAACAATTTTTTGCGGGCTTCACGGGTGCTGGCACGGGTAATAATATTGAGATCACTGTTCAGTTGTCTTGCGGTCAGTACCAGAAACACATTGTCCGCATCGGTTGCCAAGACTGCCACAAGTCCTTTGGCACGCTTCACACCGGCTTTGAGCAGTATGGCTTCCATTCCTGCATCACCGATCACATACAGCATTCCGTCTTTCTCGATCTGCGGAACCATTTCGGAATTGTTCTCAATCACTACCACATCCAGAGGCTTGTGCCGGATACGTTCGCACAAAACTCTTCCGATGCGTCCGTACCCGCATACGATATAATGATCTTTCACCGCATTGATTTTTCTATCCAATCTTCGTCTCCCCAGAACAGCTCTGATCTGTCCTTCCACCGTGAACTGCACAACCGTGCCTGCCACATACATAAACACGCTCAGACCGAACATAATCAGGATTATCGTGTAAATTCTGCCAGCAGTATTCAGAGGATGGACTTCGGAAAATCCGACTCCGGCAAGCGTGATAACAGTCATATACAGAGAATCAAGAAAATCCCAGCCCATGATGAGCATGTAGCCTGCCGTACCGATGGTAATGATGAAAAAAGATAACAATAAGGCAATCCGAAGATTTCGCGTGCTGTCCAAAGAATTATCTCCTGAAATCGATGTTTTGGCGTTACATGCTATTGTATCATACCCGAACCGCTTTGACTTCTTTGATAACGATTTCAGCGTGATGATCGCTGATTCTTTTGTAACCCGACAATATGCTTTATAATCGGCTTTATGATGTAAAGCAAGCGCTTTATGAAGCTATCGGGAAAAATCCGATGTAAATATTTATTCCCTTGCGTATCAATTTCGGTTCTTCAATATTCAGAGTATTCGGTTTCAAAAGGCGCTGAGTGTTCATTACCGCAAACGATAGCTTTCCTATTTCATTTATTGAAAAAATATGCTATACCCAAATTGTTCTTAAAAAGTACTAATTACTACTGTCTTACCTGCTCAGAATGAGAGAAAATCCTGTTTATTTGATAGTCATAGAAAGAAATCACCTATGCGGCTTATATCGGATGCACGAGTATAACCTTTTCAGGAGAATGGGGTCATGAACAAACGGCTGGTCAGAAAAATCATATTTCCTCTGCATGAAGCACTGCGGCGGCGCAAGAGTTTTCAATATCTGGAAGAACTTGAAAAGCTGCAATGGGCGTCGCCTAAAGAACTCGAAGAGTTGAAATTTCGCAAACTCAGATCACTGCTGATTCATGCGCGGGACAATACGCAGTTTTATGCGGATCAGTTTGCCGAAGTGGGATTTGATCCGAACAAAATGCAAAGTATTGACGATTTCAAAGTCATTCCTCTGCTTTCCAAAGCCAAAATCCGAAAAAATCTTGACAAGATGCTGTGGAAAGCATCTCCCGGAGGATTAACCCGTTACAATACCGGCGGCTCGTCAGGAGAGCCTTTGGTGTTTTATTTTGATCGCCGCCGTCAGGGCTACGATATTGCAGCAAGAGCCATGACCCATCGCTGGTGGGGAACGGAAATCGGCGACAGAGAACTGTATCTCTGGGGATCTCCGCTGGAGATCACCAAGCAGGATCGGATGAAAGATTTCAGAGATATGCTCACCAACCAACTGCTGATCAGCGCTTTTGAATTGTCTTTACAGAAAATCCCTGCTATGGTTGCCCAGTTCAGAAAATTCAAGCCGGATTGTGTGTTCGGATATCCGAGCAGCATCACCCTATTTTGTCAGATGGCCGAACAAATGGGCTTGTCGTTAAGCGATCTCGGCGTCAATGTCATTTTCAGTGCAGCCGAAGTCTTGTATCCGCATCAGAGACAGATTATTGGAAAGTTTTTCGGCGGAAAGCCGGTGGTGGATTCCTACGGCAGCCGGGAAGGCGGATTCATCAGCCACGAATGCAAAGAAGGCGTGTATCATGTCATGGATCCGAATTATATCATCGAGTATCTCAACGCGGACGGCAAAGCGGTCGCGCCCGAAGAAGACGGCGAAATCGTGATTACCCATCTGGATGCTTGGGGAATGCCGTTTATCCGCTATCAGACCGGCGATGTGGCACAGCCGGGCAGCGGTATCTGCAAATGCGGACGCGGATTCAGCACTATGGCGAAAATTCAGGGTCGTACAACGGATTTTGTCGTAACACCGGACGGAAGACGGCAGCACGCGCTTTCGATTATTTATGTGGTTCGGGACATCGAAGGGGTTGCGGAATTCAAGATCATTCAGGAGAAAACAGATGAGGTTCGCATATTGCTCAAGGTACATAAAGAACTCTTTCCATCAGACGGATATGAGCGTATTATCAGAGGCATCAAAAAGCGAATGGGAGAAACGGTAACTGTGGTTATCGAAATGGTGAGCGATATTCCCAGAGATGCTTCGGGAAAATATCGCTATGTGGTTTCCAAAATCGCATAAAAATTTTTTCGGAGGTCATACATGAATACTGTAAAGAAACTGTGGGTGTTTTCTCTGGTAGTTGCATTGATGGTCTGCGGCTGCGCTTCAGAGGAAAAAAAGAAAGTTAAATATTTTGAAAACGCAAAAGCGTATTATGAAAAGGGAGAATATGACAGCGCGAGAATCCAATTGGAAAACGCTCTGAAGATTGATCCCAAATATACCGATGCCCTGCTGTATATGGGGCGAACTGCGGTAAAACTGAACGATGCTAAAAAAGCATTTGCCTCATATTTCAATGTTGAGCGGCTTCAGCCGGATAATATGGAAGCCAAAACCCATCTTGCCACATTTTATTTTCTGGGCAAAAAATTCGATGACGCAGAAAAGCGGGTTAATGAAGTATTGGCAAAAGACCCTAAAAATATGGATATGCTGTATCTTAAAGCAGCTCTTTCCGAAAAAAACAACAATCTGGACGAATCTGTTGCTGTTCTCAAAAAAATAGCTGAAATTGATGGAAAACAGAGCCGTGCGCTCATCGGAATATCGGGAATTCTGGAAAAGCAGAATAAAATTCAGGATGCTGAAAAATTTCTGAAGCAGGCTGTCGGAACGGATCCGAAAAATATTCAGCTTCGTCTCGCGCTTTTCGGATTTCACATCCGTCAGAAAAATGCCGAAGCTGCTGAAAAAGAAATTACCAACACCATTGAAGACAATCCCAAAGACCTTGATCTGAGAATCCTGCTGGGCAATTTTTATCTGGGGCAGCGCAATGAAGACAAAGCCGAAGCTGCTTATCTGAAAGCAATTGAAATTGCTCCGGATAATGCAAAATCTTATATGAATGCGGGCGGATTTTACGAGGCCGTGAATAAAACTGATAAGGCTTTGGAATTGTATCAGAAAGCTCTGAGTATTCAGAAAGATGATCCCAGAGTCATGGAACCGATTGCACGCCTGTACTTCAAGCAGAAAAATATTGCGGAATCTGAGAAATATCTGGATGCAATTCTGAAAAAAGACGCCAAACAAAGCGGCGCTCAGATGCTCAAGGGTGAGATATTGGCAATGAAAGGCAAATTCGATGATGCGATTGCCATGTTCGATCAGCTTATCAAAGATAATCCCAAAGCAGACCGTCCGTATTACTTCAGAGCGTTTTCCCGCATGGGAAAAGGAGAGTTGAATCTTGCCAAAACAGACATCAACGAGGCGATCAAAATCAACCCGGAATATGTGAAAGCCCGGCTTCTGCTTGCCGATATCTACATGCGGGAGCGGGATATGGGCAATGCCGAAAAAGAGAGCCGGAAAGTTCTGGAACTGGAGTCGAACAATTATCAGGCAATGCTGAACATGGGCAGCATTTATATGGCAAAGCAGGAATTCGATGGTGCCCAAAAAATGTTCGAAGCCTGTATCAAAGCATCTCCGAATGATCCCTCAGGATATTATCGTCTCGGATTTCTGTATCGCGCCCAGAAAGACTATGACAAAGCGATGGCGAGTTTTGAAAAAGCCTTGTCCATCAATCCCAAGCTGATGGATGTGTTCAGCAATATCGTATTTCTGCATGGTTTGAAAAAAGAATACGATCCCGCTTTGGCAAAATGTGAAAAACAGTTGCAGGTTGTCAAAGATTCTCCGGTGGCTCAGGCAATGGTCTGGACTCTGAAGGGCAAGCTTTATACCGCATTGAAGAAAAATACTGAAGCTGAGGATGCGTATAAAAAAGCATTGGAGATGGATCCCGATCAGATGCAGCCTTATTATGATATGGCAACTCTGTATCTGATGCAGAATAACGGAGACAAAGCCATTGAGCAGTATAAGGCAGTGCTAAAGAAAAAGCCCAATCAGGCAGGTCCTCACATGCTGATTGCCACGATTTACGAGATTCAGAAAAAGCATGATGACGCGGAAAAGCATTACCTAGAAGCCTTGAAAATCAAACCAGATTTCGGACCCGCGGCAAACAATCTGGCATACATGATGGTCGAACGGGGCAAGGATTTGGATATCGCTCTGACTTATGCTCAGACTGCCAAATCCAAGATGCCGGATGATCCCGCGGTGATGGATACGTTGGGCTGGGTATATTATAAAAAAGGACGATATCCGAGCGCTATTGCGGAGTTCAAAGACAGCATTGAAAAAATGCCGGATAATCCTGTGGTACGCTATCATCTGGGACTGGCATATTATCAGAATCAGCAGAAAGCACTTGCCAAAGAACAGTTGGAAAAGGCTCTGAGTCTGAACGACAAATTCAACGGTGCTGAAGAAGCCAAAAAAATACTGTCGCAATTGTAGGGTGCCATGAGATTTCTCTCGTTCAAAATACTTGTTTTATATATTCTGCTTCCGCCGATACTCTATGTGTTTTCGATAGATTCGCTCGAACACTATCTGCAAAACAGGTATGAACGGGATATCCGGAAATTGTCTGTCTGCGATAACTGTATTATGGACGGAAGTCTGCGGCTGAAGGATGTGATTGTCAGAAACATTGACGGATATCTGAAACAAAACCGCCTGCTGGCTTACGGGCTTAAAATCCATGTCAGCGTGAAAACCGAGAAAGGCACGATCATCTATCCTGAAATTTTTATGCAGACCGATGTTCTTCAGCCAGATTCCGTCAAAATTGCTTCTGAAAATTATGAATTGGCAAATCAGGGGATTGTGATCACAGTGGAAGTTATTCTGGATCATAATACCGCTTTGTCCAATTCTATGCTTGCAGGTTACATTCTGCTCTTTCTGGGATTGCTGTATCTTTACTATCGTTCAGCAATCCGAAAAGCTTATGCCGAAGAAGAGCAGAAAAACAAGGAAATTCTGCGGCTTTCGGAACTCGAGAAAACTCATTCCCGGAAGCTCGGAGATTTGGAACTCGAAAAAGAAAATCTGGCTGCCGAGTTTTCCAGAATGAAGACGATTCTCGAAACGGAAAAACTCAAAGCTTCTCAGAGCGAAGATCAGCTGCTTGAGGAAATCATCGCTCTTGAGAAAAAAATGAAGGAAAATCTCGATCTCCAGCAAGAGCAGAAACAGGAAATCGAATTGCTGAAAGAACAGATCGGACAGCATGAAAAATCCAGAACTCAGGGCAAAAAAGATTTCAATGTTGCTTACAAGCGTTTCAGAAATCTGTATAAAAACTTGATATTTCATGATCGCGCCTTGTCGGGATTTGCTGATCTGGCAGATGAGTTCAAAATCAAATGCGAAGAAATCATCTATCAGTTGAATGAAAACCCCGAACTGGTTCCGATCAAACGAAAGGTTTTCAATAAAAGAGGAAGTCAGACCGTGTTCGAAGTGGTATTTGCCTATCGGGGACGCCTGTATTTTCGAAGAATGAAAGACAATAAAATCGAAATTGTCATTATCGGCAGCAAAAACAGCCAGATCAAAGATTTAGAATTTATCAACAACTTGGAATAATGACAAATATCGTTTATCCGCTTATTCTGCCCGTACCCGATGAATATCGGACGCTTGTTCTCAAAGAAAAATCGCGTTATCTCAGCAGATACGCGAGAGAAGCATTACGGCTTTCTGCCCGGAAAATCGGAATTGCTTTTATACCGGATAACTTGGCTAAAAACGAACTCGGCGCTCCCCTGCCGATCAACGGCTGGCATTGCTCTATCTCGCACAAACCCGATTATGTCTGCGCTGTGTTGTCTTCCATACCTATCGGCATTGATATTGAAAAAATCCGCCCCATGTCGGATATGATGTTTCGGAAAACCGCTTCGGAACAGGAATGGCAGATCGGCGGAGGAAAAACAGAAACTCTCTTCTTTCGCTATTGGACTGCCAAAGAAGCTGTATTGAAAGCAGGCGGCAGGGGACTGAGCGATCTTTCAAAATGCGTTGTTTCGGAAATCAGGGATGATAATAATCTGATTCTCGATTATGCAAACCAGCGTTGGCTGATCGAACAGATTTGTATTGACGGACATATTGTGTCTGTTACCCGAAATGATTTTCGGATCAACTGGCAAATCTGTTCTGCACCGCTTACTATTTTTTCGCTTGCCATCCATGGTCAGGCGCCATAGTTCTCAGGCTTTCATACAGAGCGATACCGGCGGCGGTGGATAAATTCAGAGAACGGATTTCCGAAGTAATGGGAATATGATAGCTGTTGTAGGCAGACAGAATATATTCGGGAAGCCCTTTGGTTTCAGATCCGAATACCAGAAACAGGCGATCTGATCGGGGCATTTCCCAAAAGCTCTTTTTGCCGAGCTTGGCAAGCAGGATGATTTCTTCATGCTTCGGAGACATTGCATTGGTAAACGCGTTGAAATTTTTCCATACCGAAAGCTTCACCTTGTGCCAGTAATCCAGCCCGGCGCGCCTGACATGCTTATCATCCAATGAAAATCCGAGTGGTTCAATCAGATGAAGGTACGCGCCCGCGCCCAGACAGGTTCGCCCGATATTGCCGGTATTCCAATGCACTTCCGGAGCGATCAGGACAATATGACGTTCCGCATTCATATCCGGCGCACAATTTCATCTGCCAGAATTCCGGCAAAAACCGTAATGGAAATCAGGCTGTTGACATGAAAAAAGGCAATATCGATATGGGTGAGATCATGAGGCTTGAGCAATCCATGTTCGACCCGGTAAAGCGCACCGATAAGAATTACAGATATCAGATAAATTATCTGCATTTCAAATACGAAAAATATCATCACAAAGCAGATAAATGAGACAATATGAAGGATTGCCGCTATAGATAATGATCTTTCGATGCCGAATCTGACCGGAATGGAAAACAAGCCTTCCTGTTCGTCGAATTGTTTGTCCTGACATGCGTACAGGATATCGAAGCCCGCGATATAGGTCATCAGCGCCAGTGACAGCAGCACGATAGGCATGGAAAAGCTTTTGGCAATGGCTATCCATGCGCCGATCGGAGCAAGAGAAATGGCAAATCCTAGATAAATATGAGAAAACCATGTGAATCGCTTGGTGTAAGAGTAAAATAATAATACGGCAAGAACCGGGAAAGACAGATAAAAGCATATTTCCGCAATCATGGCTGAGGCAAATATGAACAAGGCTGAAAAAAGAATCACGAATATCACCGCAGCGTTGAGTGAAAGTTTTCCCGAAGGAATTTCACGGTTTGCGGTGCGGGGATTTTTGGCGTCAAATTCAATATCCGCAATCCGGTTGAAGCCCATAGCTGCCGAGCGTGCGCCGACCATCGCGAGCAGTATCCAGAAAATATCCCATGCTGTCATCGGATACCTGCGCTGTGCCAAAATCACGGCGGATATAGCAAACGGAAGGGAAAATATCGTATGACTGAATTTGATAATCCGTGCATATACCGAAATACGTTCAAACATCTGTATCTCCTAACATAAAATTCGGCAAATGATTAATCTGTAAGATGTGGAATAAAATAGGTATAACACACGTGCCAACCGCGATCAGCGGAAGATCCGGTGAATTGACTTTTTAATGGTTTTTTT
>CAZMDM010000205.1:0-7386 GCA_964564775.1 uncultured Desulfonema sp.
GCATATATCCGCGTGAAGACAACAGACGATTCAATCCGTCCGCGTATCCGACCGATAAAGTGGCAATCGTAGTGGGTTGTGTTGTCTGATAGGTGCAGCCGTAACTGACCTTGAAGCCTGTGTCAACCTTTTCGAGATGAATAATCTTTGTTTTCAAGCTCATCGCAGGCTTGAGAGCAATGAGGGATTGATCCACCTCATCGGACGGATACAAGCCATATACCGAAATTCCGGCTCGCACCATATCCAGATGACCTTCCGGCATTTCCATGATTGCCGCACTGTTTGCCGCATGTCTGATCGGAAATTCAACGCCTCTTCGGCGAAGTTTATCCAGCAGATCAATAAATAATGCAAGCTGTTCTTTGGCAAAAGATTTATCCCGGCTGTCAGATGTGGCAAAATGAGTAAAAATTCCCTCTGCTTCGATTCCCGAAAGCTTTGATATCGCAATAATCTCCTCAATCGAATCTTCCTGTTTTGCCGGAAGTTCCAGCCGCCCCATGCCGGTATCGGTTTTGATATGAACCGGAATCTGCTTTCCGAATTTACGCGCGGCATCGGCAAATACGCCGGCATTCTCAGCAGAATATGTCGTTATCCTCAGATCGTTATCAATAATCTCTTTAGCAGATTCCGGCGGCGTATATCCCAGAATCAGTATAGGCGAATCAATACCTGCCCGTCTGAGTTCGATGGCTTCCGGCAGCCGGGCAACACCGAGCCATTGTGCGCCGCTGCTCAATGCGGTTTTTGAAACTTGGACTGCTCCGTGTCCGTAAGCATTGGCTTTGACTGCTGCCATGAGCATGGCATTCGGATTGGTGATTCGCCGCAATTCACGGACATTATGAGCAATTGCATTCAGGTCGATTTCTGCAATACACAGTTCTGTCATATAAAATTTCGATTGAATTATAATTTTTGTCTTACGCCCCGAAATAAATTTCAGGGCTGAAAGCTCATGCATGCTTAAGCAGGCTTCGGCTTATAGCCGGGTGATTTATCGCTCGGCGTAAAAACTGAAACCGGATCAGCATAACCGGATTCGCCTTGAAATTTCTTTTGTCATATCGAGAACTTTCAGCGCATGATGCAATTTCAGAGAGCCAGTTCCGCAGCTTGGCGTAATCAGCGATTGCCGGATCAGCATATTTTTATCAATACCGAGCTTTGCAATCTCTTTCACTATATTTTCCCAGCGAACCATCAAGGAATCGGCAGTTTCGCTTTCGATATCCGCGATGGTCAGTGTCGGCACAATGCCCCATGCAACGATTCGTCCTGATTCGATAAATCGTTTCAGATGACTGCCGTACAGCATGAGCTTATCGAAAAACGAATACGCGTCAAAGCTTAAGATATCCACAGACGAATCTAGAATCAAATGCCAGTCTGCATTGGCACAGACATGAATCCCGGCAAGCCCGCCTTCCTTGTGAACTTCGTCAATCACTTCCCTGAAGCACGCGGTAACATCCGCCTCAGTCATGGTAATCATTTCCGATGATCCGAAGCCCGCGAGTCCCGGTTCATCAAAAAACACAATCGCGGGTTTTCCGAATGATTTCATCTCCCGAACCTGATATCGGGCTTTGAGACCGATCATCTTGATGGCAATATCTCTCAATTGCTCATTGTAAAATATTGCCCGACCGTTCTGATCTTTGGTTCCGATGGTCAGGGTTACGGGACCCGTGATCTGTCCTTTGAGTGCATCGGGAGATACAGCGTTGATTTTTTTGAGAAATACAAAAAATCCTTCCGCCGTATCTTGGGTCAGCACAAATCGGGACTCCGAAAGCGATTTTCCCCCTTCGCTGACTGCCATGTATTCTTCATAAAATGCAAGAACTTCCTGCTCGAATTCCGGATTTGACGTATCCATGAACCAGCGATCTTCCCGAATGGTCAATCCCGGCATTCCCGGCAGAAACTGAAACATCATGCCTTCTGCTTTTTTATAGGACGGCAGTTGAGACCACAGCGGAATTTCGGGCGTGTACTGAAATACCAGTTTTATCGCTTCTTCATGGTTTGAAACCGGAAGACTTCCGATCAGTACCGGCAGTGCATTCGGCGCAAATGTTGTTGACATTGTTGTCATCTCCCATCTGAATCCATCATAAGTAACTGATTTGAGCTTATGTATATGTATGATATTTTCTGCGGACAATCAATGATTATTTTGGATGAATCACAGATCAGCGTTTCTTCTATTGGCAGGAGATGAAAAATGGAAAACCGGAATTGCTTTAGCTTTGGGAGTTACGCAGCTGACAGTCTGTATCTGCTTCTGACCGATCCACTTCCTATCCTGCAAAATTATCGGAAAAAAAGATAAGGTTGCGATTTTTTTGATTTCCGACACAAATGGATATCCCGGACACTACGATAATATATCTGATTTATTGTGTTATTTCTGAATTTTAAACCGGCTTCTTACATTTTCCCCTATACTCTTGACTCTGCACGATAAAACTTATATAGTTTGAAACGGAGAATTTGTGTTTCCACACTTCAACACGCGGGGTTTGCGTTGTGAAAACAATCCTGGTGGTAGATGACGAAAAAATGATTCTTCGCCTGGCAACTGAGGCGCTTGAATCTTACGGTGAAGGGTTTAATGTCATCACGGCATTGAACGGTAAACAGGCTGCTCAGATACTTGCTTCCGAAAAAGTGGAACTGGTGCTGACCGATCTGAAAATGCCGGTGATGGACGGGTATGAACTGCTGTCTTATATGAGCAAGAATTACCGGGATATCCCTGTTATCGTGATGACAGGCTTCGGTTCGCCGGAAATTGCCAAACGACTCAGACAAAAAGGAATTTTATACTATATTGAAAAGCCTTTCGAGATCAGTGCGCTCAGAGATAAAGTTACCGATGTGTTCACTGCCAAATCCAAGGGTTATATTCATGGGTTCACTCTGGCAAATTTTCTCCAGACCGTAGAGGTGGAGCAGAAAACCACCACTCTCAAAGTTACATCCAAAGGGCGGGTGGGATATCTGCATCTGGAAAACGGCGATCTGCTGGACGCGGAAGCCGGAGGACTCCGAGGCGAGCGGGCTGCTATCGAGGTTTTGTGCTGGGACAACGCGGAAATCGAAATTCAGCCGTTTCAGCTTCGCAAAAAAACCATCGAAAACTCGATGATGCACATTTTGCTGGAAGCTTCCAAAATCAAAGATGAAAAAGGCGCGGGGATTTCTCGGCAGGAAGATCCTATAGATGATGCCATCCGGCTTGCCGAAGGACATCAGTTCAGAAAAGCGCAGGAAATCATTGCAAAATATCTGAAAACCAACCCTCGAAGCGCCAAAGGATGGCTGTGGTATTCCCGCATTATCGTTACGCTGAAATCTATCGAAGCTTCTTTGTCCAATGCCGCCAAACTTGCTCCGAAAAATCCCGAAATTGCCGAAGAAATCAAAAAACTCAAGCTTGCCAAGCAGCATTTGACACCAGACGCTCAGATCCGGCGATGTCCGTTTTGCTGGTGTCCAATGGAAGTCCGTACGGTGCAATGTCCGTATTGCAAGACACTTCTGTTTATCCACAGTGAGACTTTCAAATCTGTGGGAAGTGCGGATCGCAAAGTTCTGGAAGACGCTATCGAACGATATATGAAGGTTATCGGGCAGGAAAAAAATGTCAACGCGCACTATTTTCTCGGTATTGCCCATCTCAATTTGGAGCATTGGGAAGAGGCTCTGAACCTGTTTCATAAGACGGTCAAACTCGCGCCCGATAAAAAGATATTTTCCGAGCAGCTGCGTCTGCTGCTCAATCACATGGCAATGGATTCCACCACTTCCGCATTCGAAATGCAGGTCGCACGGAAAGAACGGGAGCGGGAAGAGGAATTGGAAAAAGAGCAGCAGGCACAGACACCTGCCGAACACGCTGTACCTCAGACACCTTTGAAAAAGAAAATTCTGGTAGTCGAAGACAGTTCCACAACCCGGAAAGTCATTGCCATTACGCTGGCACAGAAAGGATATGATATTATCGAAGCCAAAGATGGACTTGAAGCATTGAGCCGTCTGAATGAGGAAAAGCCCGATCTTGTGCTGCTGGATATTATTCTGCCCAAAATGGACGGATATAAGATTCTTTCGATCATCAAGGGCAATGCAGTATTCAAGCATATTCCTGTGATTATGCTGACCAGCCGGGACAGCTTTATGCACAAGGTCAAAGGAAGGCTTGCAGGTTCATCCGCATATCTGACCAAGCCTTTTGATCCCAAAGTATTGGTGGATACCATCGAGAAACATATATGAAAGCCTCCGATATTCCTTCTCTCGAACAACTAATTGCCGATATTGACCGGGAAACAAGGAGAAGCGATGAAGTGAGAAATGAGAAATCGCCTCTCGCTTCTCCGTCCTCGCTTCTCAGTTCAAAGGCATATACCCGCACTCAGTATATCCGTTTTTATCTGGCAGACATGCTGATCGCGATTCCTCTGTCAAGCGCACTTGAAATCGGTCATCGTCCCGATATTACGCCGCTGCCGAATCTGCCAGATTGGGTGCTGGGTGTCAGCAATATCCGAGGAGAAATTGTTTCGATCATCGATATCAAACTGTTTCTGGGAATGCCATTTCAGGGAGTCAGACGGGATTCCCGGTTTATTATTGTCCGAAATCAGGAAATGAAAGTGGGGCTGATGGTGGATAAGGTGCTGGGAATTTTTTCACCGGACACAACGGAAACTCCGATTCAGGAGAGTCCGTATCGGAATGTGGAAAGCGACACGGGCGTTTCAGCATACATTTCCGGTGTTTTGGCAACAGAAGACGGACTTCTGAATTTTATGGATATTGACAAACTTCTGGCATCTTCCCGAATGAATGCTTTCAGGGGCGAGTGATGGAAAACGATTCTGACAAATATCCTCAGCTTTCCGACGAAGAATACCGAAAATGGCGAGCGCTGATTCAGGAAAGAATGGGACTTTCCATCCGGGAAAGCCGGACCGATTTTTTGAAGCGCCGCTTATGGGAACGGATGCGCCATCTGACACTGAACAGCTACGGCGCATATCACGAGTTCATTCTGACCAAAGATCCGAATCACCGCGAGTGGCAGAACCTGCTGGAACTTCTGGTCAATTGCCAGTCTTCTTTTTTCAGACATCTTCCTTCTTTTGATGCGCTGATGAATACGGTGCTGCCTGAAATTGCAAAAAACCGGAGCAGCAATATTGCGATGTGGAGTGTGGGATGTTCCAGAGGACAGGAGGCATATTCTCTGGCAATGGCATTTCATCATGTTCTGGGTGCAAAGCCGCAATGCGAACTGACCATTACTGCCACGGACATCAGTTTCAGCGCGTTGGAACGCGCGAAAAAAGCCGAATATTCGTTTCTGGAAGTGCGGGATATGCCGGATACGTTTCGTGAAAAATATATGACCGAAACCGGAAAATCCGGAACGGGAGATGGAAAAAGTATTCTGGTCAACAAACATCTGGTCAGATATGTCGTGAACAGTGAGATTCGGAAGGCAGTCAGCTTCAGGTTTTTCAATTTAAACAGTTCGGGCGATTTTGATCTTCCGTTACAGGATATTATCTTCTGCCAGAATGTATTTATCTATTTCAGCGTTGACGACCGTGCAAAAAGCATCTCTGTTCTGCTGAAATATCTTAAACCCGGCGGTTATCTGTTTCTGGGACCCGGAGAAGCCGTTGGTATCAAAATTACCGGTGCGACCCAGATGTATTTCAAAGATACGCTGTGCTATAAACGCACTTCCGAGGAGGTTCATGTCCGCATCACCCAGAGATGAGATTATCCGGGGATATGTGGAGGAAGTCAAAACCTATATTCCCTCGCTGATGAAAGATATCGAAACGCTTCGGCAGAAACCAGAACAATATAAAACAGTCGAGGAAATTCATCGGCTGGTTCATACCATCAAAGGCGCGTCTTCGATGGTCGGCATATCGGGACTCAGCCACATTGCCTATCAGATGGAGGAGGCGGTCGCGGAAATTCTGGCAGGTAAAATTCCTCTGTCTCCGAAAACACTGGATCTGATGAGTTTTACGGTCGGACAGTTCGGAAAATACTGTCGCGGACTCTCGGATGGCGGTGTCAATGCGCGTGAGATGGTGAAAGAAACCGCGCTGGCATTTCGCCGCCTGAAAGGACTTTCGCCCCAAGAGGATGAAGCTGCTCTTGCCCCTTTGCTGGAAAACGTTCCCGAATACGAAGGCAGAAGCCCGGCAAAATCCTCCGCACCGGTTTCCGATATCGCTCCCGAACTTCTGGAAAGTTTTTACGGAGAAGCCGAAGAACATTTGAGCGATCTGCATCGCTTTCTGGGCGATCTGGAAGCTCAGGTGGGAAAAGAGATGCCCATGACTGAAGCGCTTCGGGAAATCATCCGGCAGATTCGCCGCGCGGTACATACGATGAAAGGCGCTGCAGCAGTGATCGGGCTTTCGGATTTTGCAGATTGGGCGCGGGAAGCAGAAGATTTTCTGGATTGGCAGTGTGATGAAGCTTCCGAGATTACACCGGATATTGTCGAACTGCTCAACACTTCCGCTCAGATGATCGAGCGTCTGATTGCCAACCCCGAAGAAGCGCGCTCCGAAGCTGCGGCAACTCTGGTTGAAACCTATCGGGAACTGAGACAGGCATCTGTTTCTTCTGAAAAAGAACACCCTATCGAGAGGGGAAAAGCTGAATCCGAAATAGATGCCGGGATTGCCAATTCGGAAGTTTTCGAATCCGAAACCTCTGATGATCCGGATTCATCCGATCCAGAAATTTTGCCAGAACTTCTAGAAAGTTTTTATGATGAAGCAAAAGAGCATATCGAGGATTTGGACAGAGCCTTAAACAGTCTCGAGTCTCAGATTGTCAAGCCGACAGAGCTTTCATCATCGCTGAAAGAAACCATTCGCGGAATCCGACGATCCGTGCATACAGTCAAAGGCGCTGCGGCAGTCATCGGGTTATCCAATATCTCTTCTTATGCCCATCATCTGGAAGACTTTCTGGACTGGCTTTATGAAAAAGCTCAGACCATCGGTCCCGAAATTGTCGGTGCATTGCTGGATTCTGCGGATCTGCTGGAACGGATCATTGCCAATCCAAAAAATCCGCAGACTTACAAAGTACAATCGCTTCAGGCTGTCTATCGTCAATGCATCGGGAACAGTAGCGAAGACTCCGAGCCGCTAGCGCCGATTCCGCCCAAAAAAGAGAATCTGACTCCGAAAACAGATAGCGGAGACATGTAGAAAAAAACCACGTAAGAGATGCAGTCGCCCCATATTCTGTTCAAAGAGGAATCGGTTGAAGAAGACGATGTGTCCGGTGATACGGCCACTCATGCAGGAACAAACATGCGAGATG
>CAZMDM010000206.1:0-2145 GCA_964564775.1 uncultured Desulfonema sp.
TCGGCAACGTCGGATGGCTATAAAGGACGGGCATCAATGTTATGCCCAGAGGATTGAGAATCGGAAATAACTGAGGACTTTCGATTCTGGTCGGCGCAAAAGCTCCGATCCTCGATGGCGCACAGATGGGTTCTCTGCTGGTTCCCTTTGTCAAAGTCGAAGAACCGTATGACGAAATCAAAGAAGTAATCGAAGGCATTTGGGATTGGTGGATGGAAGAAGGCAAGAACCGTGAACGTTTGGGCGAACTGATCAAACGTCAGGGTTTCCAGAAGATGTTGGAAGCTGTCAATATCAAGCCTGTACCGCAGCATGTCAAAGAACCGCGCTCCAATCCGTACATCTTCTGGAAAGAAGAAGAAGTCGTAGGCGGCTGGACACGCGCCGTCAAAGCTTACAGAGAGCAACATTTGAGATAAGAGGGAGGGAGATCACCAATGGCATTCATATCGTCATGTTACAATCCGGACAAACCCCTTGATAACCGGATCACCGATATCGGACCCAGACACTTTGACGAGTTTTATCCTCCGATCATCAAAGCCAACAAGGGAAAATGGTTGTATCATGAAATTCTGGAACCGGGCGTGTATGTTCACGTTTCGGAAACCGGTGATGAGGTCTATACGGTCAGATGCGGCGGCGCCCGTCTGATGAGCGTTACCCATATTCGTGAAATCTGTGAAATTGCTGACAAACACTGCAACGGCTATCTGCGCTTCACCACCAGAAACAACATCGAATTTCTGGTTGACAGCAAAGACAAAGTCAAAGCACTGAAAGCTGATCTCGAAAGCCGCAAGTTTGCAGGCGGTTCTTTCAAGTTCCCGGTCGGCGGCACAGGCGCAGGCATCACCAATATCGTTCATACCCAGGGATGGATTCACTGCCACACCCCGGCAACTGATGCATCCGGTCCGGTAAAAGCAACGATGGACGTTCTGTTCGACGATTTCAAAAACATGAGAATGCCCGCTCATCTGCGCGTATCTCTGGCTTGCTGTCTGAACATGTGCGGCGCGGTTCACTGCTCCGATATCGCAATTCTGGGCTATCACCGCAAACCGCCGATGTTGGATCATGAATGGCTCGACAAAATGTGCGAAATTCCTCTGGCAATTGCTGCATGTCCGACGGCTGCAATCAAACCGTCCAAAGTGGAACTGCCCGACGGAACCAAAGTAAACAGCGTTGCGGTCAACAATGATCGTTGTATGTTCTGCGGTAACTGCTACACCATGTGTCCGGCTATGCCTCTGTCCGACAAAGAAGGCGACGGTATTGTTATCATGGCTGGCGGAAAAGTCTCCAACCGCATCAGCGCACCCAAGTTCTCCAAAGTCGTTGTGGCTTATCTTCCCAACAACGCACCGAGATGGCCCGAAACCACCTCTACCATCAAAAGAATCGTCGAAGCTTATGCCAAAGGCGCGAACAAATACGAAAGACTTGGCGAATGGGCGGAACGTATCGGATGGGAAAGATTTTTCGAAAAATGCGAACTTGAATTCACCCATCATCTGATTGATGATTTCCGTGATCCCGCATATTATACATGGCGTCAGACCACGCAGTTCAAGTTCTAATCTGATGTGATTTTCCGGCAGGGGACATTCGTGTTCCCCTGCTTTTTACAGAAAAGAGGATGGTATGGAATACGAAGAGATTAAGAAAAAGGTCGTTGAAGAACTGACCAAAAAGCTGAAATCGAAATCCAAATTTTATTTTAACGATTTGGCAGGAATCATCGGCGGCAAACCCAGAGAAGCCAAAAAATACGTTACCCAGATGGTGGAAGACGGAACTTTGGAATTCTGGTCAAGTGGCAGCACCTCCATGTACGGACTCAAAGGCACGGGCAAACAGGCAGCGGCTGAACACGAAGCTTAATGGATTTACCCAGAATAGTCATATCCGCACTGAGGGGCGGTTCGGGAAAAACGATTATTTCCATCGGAATCATTGCGGCTTTGAAAATACGTGGGATTTCCGTTGCGCCCTTTAAAAAAGGTCCTGATTATATTGATGCGGGCTGGCTTGCATTAGCCGCAGGTCAGCCCTGTTACAATCTGGACACCTATCTGATTGACCCGCCGAATATTTTGCGCTCATTTTCCGAGCATACTCAGCCGAATCATATTGCCG
>CAZMDM010000207.1:0-3439 GCA_964564775.1 uncultured Desulfonema sp.
ATCGGTGATCGAAACGCCGTATTGCAGAGAACACGGATCGCCGGAAAGTTTCTGCTTGCCTTCATGGAGATGGCTTTCCAGCATCATCCCTACAATCGCATCATTTCCGTCATTGCGCTGACGGAGCGTTTCTTTCCACGCATCTGCCTGTTTTTCAGGAATTTTCCCGGAATTTCCGTGAGAGCAGTCCACAATAATTGTATCCGGCAGCTTATTTTCCCGAAGCTGGATTCGTGCGTCTTCGATGCTGACCGAATCGTAATTCGGGCGTTTGCCGCCGCGCAGCACCAGATGCCCCCAGCGATTGCCGTCAGTGCGGATAATGCACGCGCGTCCGTCTTTGTCAATGCCGGAAAAACTCTGGGAAGATGCTGCGGCTTTCATGGCATTGATCGCGGAACCGAGAGAGCCGTCGGTGCTGTTTTTGAATCCGACCGGCATATCCAGACCGCTTGCCATCTGACGATGGGTCTGAGATTCGGTGGTGCGTGCGCCGATAGCAGCCCAGCTCACCAAATCCGCAATATAACGCGGGGTCATGGGATCAAGCATTTCGGTAGCCACAGCAATTCCCAATTCATTGATCTTCAGCATCAGACGCCTTGCCCGCCGGAATCCTTCGTTCATATCATACGAGCAATCCATGAACGGATCGTTGATCAGCCCTTTCCATCCGAGATTGGTTCTGGGTTTTTCGCAATAGACACGCATAACCAGCAGCAGCCGATGCTCCACTTTTTTCTTCAAATCTGCAAGTTTTTCAGCATATTCGATGGCAGAGGCTTCGTCATGAATCGAACACGGACCCGCAATAACGATCAGGCGTTTGTCCTGTTTGGACAATATTTTTCGGATCGCTTCCCGCGCGCCGGATACGGTGGCTTCTGCCTCCGGCGTCATCGGAAGTTCCAGTTTCAATGCTGTCGGTTCGATAAGAGGAATAATTTTTTCCACGCGCAAATTCTCAGTCTGCTTCAATGGCGCTGTACCACGCAGGAACTCACTGATAAAGATCATTACTGACCTCCTGAAGTTCGCTGACCGAAATATCTTTTACAAGGGCATGTCCTATCCGGTCAAGCAAAACAAATTTTATCTGATCATTTTCACGTTTTTTGTCTTTTTTCAAGGCATCGGAAATCTTATCTTTATGGACAGATACACGGATCGGAAGCTTTAAATTTTCCAGCAGCCGTCCGATTCTGTCCGCATCTTTCTGAGCCAGCAATCCTTTTTGCACAGAAAGCCTTGCCGCAATTGCCATTCCCACACTGACCGCCGCTCCGTGAGCAATACCGGTTGTTTTTTCCACCGCATGTCCGAAAGTATGCCCGAAATTAAGCTTTCTGCGCTCGCCGCTTTCCCGTTCATCTGCATTAACCACAGCCGCTTTGATCTTCACAGAATCATAGACCAGTTTTTCAATCGTATCGGCATCAAGCCTGAGCGCCTTGTCATAATCTGCCTCAAGATACGCAAACATCTCTTCATCTGCAATTGCCGCATGTTTGACAATTTCAGCAAATCCGTTGCAAAGCTCGTCTTGGGGCAGGGTTTTCAGCATATTCGGATCACAGATCACGATCTCCGGCTGATTGAAGGTGCCGACCATGTTTTTGTATCCCGCGAAATTGACGCCGTTTTTGCCGCCGACACTTGCGTCCACCTGAGACAGCAGCGTGGTAGATACAAAGCCGAATCTGACGCCTCTTAAGTAGGTGGATGCAACAAAACCGGTAATATCGCAGACAATACCGCCGCCGATACCGAGGATAAAACACGATCTGTCCGCATCCAGTTCCATGAGCTTTGCGTAAATTTCTCCCATAGTCTCAAGGGTTTTGATGCCTTCTCCCATGCCGATCTCAATCACCGGACATGCGGGAAACTGCGCTTCATACAATCGCCGGACATTCTGATCCGTGATAATGATGGTCTTCTCTTTCGGAATATAGCTGAAAATATTGCCGAAACTTTCGCCGACCGCAATCAGCGATGATCCCATTTTTCCATGAATCTCAAAGCGTTTCATGAGTTTATTCGCTCCAAGCCATTGCAGGCGCAAGATTTTCCTTCATCGGTTCGGGAATGCCTTTCACTTCCCAGTTGAACTGCTCGGAGAACAGACGGCGCAGTTTTTTGTGTCCCAACAACAGAAGTTTTTCGGTAGTTTCCCATGAAATACATTCATCAGTTACGGAAACGCCGTATTTCAGACAACTCGGATCATTGCTGCATTTCTGAGCGCCTTCGAACAGATTGCTTTCCAGCATCATGCCGATAATGGAATCATTGCCGTCAATGCGCTGCTCCAGCACGTCTTTCCAGACGATTTCCTGACGCTGGTATTTTTTCCGGGAATTGGCATGAGAGCAGTCCACCATGACAACAGCAGGAAGTTTTTTCTCTTTCAGTTGGCTCAGTGCCTCGTCAATGCTGACCGAATCATAGTTGGGGCGTTTGCCGCCGCGCAGAACAATATGCGCCCAGGGATTTCCGGTTGTTTTGACAATGCAGGTGCGACCGTTCTGGTCAATGCCCAGGAAACTCTGGGGAGAACTTGCCGCGAGAATAGCATTGATGGCAGTTGACAGTCCGCCGTCGGTGCAGTTTTTCAGTCCGACCGGCATAGACAGACCGCTTGCCATTTCCCGGTGAGTCTGAGATTCGGTGGTTCGTGCGCCGATGGCTGTCCAGCAAACCAAATCGGCAATATACTGAGGCGTGATCGGATCGAGCAGTTCCGTAGCTGTCGGAAGACCCATTTCCGTAATTTTCAGCAGCAAAGCCCGCGCGCGTTTCAAGCCTTCCACCATATCGCAGGATCCGTCCATACACGGATCGTTGATCAGTCCTTTCCAGCCTACGGTAGTACGCGGTTTTTCAAAATAAACCCGCATGACCACCACCATTGTCTCTTCGACTTTTTTTCTGAGATCATTAAGCTTTTCAGCATATTCCAAAGCAGCAATTTCATCGTGAATCGAACATGGTCCGACAATTGCCAGCATCCGGCGGTCTTCTTTGGCAAGGATTTTCTGAATGTTCTCCCTGCCGGATACAACGGTCTGATTGGCTGCCGGAGTTGTCGGCAGAACGTATTTCAGATCATTCGGCGAAATCAGCGGTGTAAATTCACGAACATGAAGGTCTTGCGTGGGTTTCATGGTTTTCTTCTCCCGAAAATTTTGGTTGAAGCAAAAACGCCGTGAAGATTTTTTTCATCCTCACGGCGTCTTTTAAAAATAGAAAAAGCCGTAAGGATTTTTGAGTCTCCCTACGGCTTTCTTGCTGTATTATGTTTTTTCAAACGTCAGCGTACCACAGGCAGACCACTCCCGTAAAAGTAATACCAAAAAAAGAAGTAGTTGCCTGCAAAATTGTGAATCACTGATCGTTTTCCTTTTGAATTTAAAATTTCACTTTATCTATCTTATTC
>CAZMDM010000208.1:0-3142 GCA_964564775.1 uncultured Desulfonema sp.
AATTATTAAAAATGAAACAGAATGTTCCGTTGCTCCCGAAATATGCGTGGAAGTTTTATCTGCTTCGAATACCTTGAAAGATATGAAGAAAAAAAAGCAGTTATATTTTAAAAGTGGTGCAAAAGAGGTTTGGATTTGTGATAAAAACGGGAAAATCAGTTTTTACAATATCAGAGGAAAGATCAAAAAATCTTTATTGGTACCGGAATTTCCGAGTGAAATATGAGTCCTTCGATCAATCACAGTTATCTTTGCAAGAAAATTATTCTTGAGCTTGAAAAAAGCGAGATATGAGAAGCGTAGCCCGGAATGACTCTTACTATTGAATCCGGCATGTCTGATGATCAAAGCAAACAAATTTGCCAAAGCCGGAATTACGGATAAATTATTTATATTTCGACAAATCAGACATAAAGCAGATCTAGCGGGTTTGATAGAATATCGGGATTTGAGAATTGATTTTTCAAAGATTTTCGAGTAATGAGCTATGAATTGGCAGGAATTATCTGTAAATTCACATTATCAGACCGCGGTAGCGGTGCAACATGCCTTGCAATGCGGCAATATTCAGGAAGCGGGCTATGGCATAGCGGAATTGATTGAAGCCTTGTCAAGATCGGAAAAACGTGCTTTAAAAAATCAGTTGATTCGCCTGATGATGCACATCATCAAATGGAAATCTCAGCCGGAAAGACGTTCAAGAAGCTGGCTTGCAAGTATTTATAATGCAAGGCGGGAAATCCGGGATATTCAGAAGGAAACTCCGAGCCTGAATAGAAATGTCATTTCGGAAATGTGGGATGATTGTCTGAGTGCTGCAATACTGGACGCGGAAGGTGAGATGAACAAAGCATCGGAAATTTCGGAATTGTCTTGGAAAGAGGTTTTTGAGGAAGAATATCGGATATGAAGATTCAGAGGTAAGTACGGAACTATGCTGATAGACAATGTTTTTGACTTGATATATGAAATGGCAAGAGATCGCCGAAAAGCAGAAAACGACATCAGCAGTCTTGCTGATCCGATTATCAATCATCTGATTAAGATATTGAAATGGAAAGATGAAATTAACTACAATCCTCATATCCATGATATTAACAACTGGCTTTTCAAAATTCAGAGAATCAGACTCAAAGGCGGGAGAAGACCCAAAACTTCGGATTATTATAAATGGATATTTGAGGAAATACTCGGATCGGCAAATGATGTTACCAATATCATAAGACGGGAATTGAAAGATTATCATTCGCTTAAAGAAATCAGAACCGATGTTGAAGTATATCGGCAAGTCCAAGAATTGATGAAAAAAATCACAGCCGATCTTTCAGATGATAAATTCGAAGGTATTGAAAATTATCTGCCAGATCAGGATAGTCAGTTTGCATTTGCAGAAAGGCTTTCAGCATAAAATTGAGAGTGATCGAACTGTGGAAGATAGGCAGAAAAAAGGAAAGCCCGGAAATAATCAAATACAAAACAAACAGTTAAGAGATGCTGCAAAAGAAATAACAATCTCAGATAATAGGAAATTAATGGAGTTGTTTAAGCGATGTGTGGAGCATTGCTCAAGGCAAATGGGGCTTGATTTGGATTTTTATGATCTTAAAAAGATAGCAGAAATTATAAAATCCGAAAGGAAGTGTGATTGCAATGGATAAAAAAACAGCAGATACGAAGCTATATACAAGTCATATCGAGCTTGAAGAATTTCAGCCTTTACTATGCTGGAAAGTCGGGCTTTCTTATGGCTCTGTGATTTATTTTGAAATGAACGATCAGATTTTCGAACCTGCGCTGTCTTCTCATATCGGCAGTGCCAGTTTATGGATAAATGGGGATACTTGGGAGCTATATCACAACGGAATCCTTCAGTCAGACTCCGAAGCTATCGGTGAGACAGATATTCCGTTATTGAATAATTTGTTTTTACAAAAAAAATTTTCAACGATCAAAGATAAACAAGAATGTTTGGATATTGTTTTTGAAAATACAGAAATAAAAGTTTTCAAAACTCAGGATGATAGCTATGATCTGATTACATTTTTTCTTCCTGATGGCAGCATTATTTACTACTCTGATGCTTTTTATAAGAGTTTTGAAATTGATGATATCCGATATTTGTATTGGAAAGAGAAATCAGGTAAAGATAAATCGGAAAGGAAATCTTCGCTGATAAGTGTTGCCGAAGTGCAGGCGGTATAAGATAGACCGGGCTTTATTATGAAACGAAAAAAAATTGTCAGATATAGTAGTGAAGAACTAAGAAATTTGGAACTGAGCGGGGCTGATAAAACCGATTGGCAGAGTATCCGTGATATGAAAGATGAAGATATTCAATATGATGAAGATTCTCCTGAAATCACGGAGGATATGTTTGCAAAAGCATTTCTGCCACATAAAAAGAAGACAGAAATCAGAGTTTCTTTAGATTCGGATGTAATCGAGTGGTATATGAATCATAATATTGCCTATACTTCTCTTATAAATAATTTGTTGCGCTCTTATATGAATGCACATAACAGCATTCGGTGAGGGAAAAATTATGTTATGGATATACAAGCATTTGACAACTCATGCCCGACTGGTTCATATAGCGGTTGGCGTAGCTTTTATTGTCGCATATCTGCTGATAAGGAAGGCTCTGAAAACACCTGAGCGCAATATTTTTAACATTATCGGAATGTTGATTGCTGCAATACTCGGAACATGGGTATCGGACTGGGATATACTGCTTGGTGGAATAGGATGGCATAGAAGTCCGATCAGTCATAGTTTTCTGCCTTTTTTAATTTTTGAATATGTTATCTTTTTAATAACACCGTTTTTCAATAATATTGAAAGCAATAAATTTTATAACAAGTATAAGAAGATATTTTTATTTGAACAAAATTTTTATTATTATGTTTTGCCAAGAGGATTTGCGCTGGGATTGTCTTCTCATTTGTTCTGGGATATTATCGAATATGGCAATGTTCATTGGATTCCGGGTGGATTTCTGGATCGCTTGTTTTTGGGAGTCAACGCTTGTATGCTGATAGTCTGGATAATTTTGAGAGAAAGTGGATATATTAGAAAAGAAATCAGTATTATGAAGTTTTATATCAAATTTATACGGTGTGAATCTGCATCGTCTGTATTTGAC
>CAZMDM010000209.1:0-3094 GCA_964564775.1 uncultured Desulfonema sp.
TTCAGCGTTATCCCCGGGTTGTCGGAATAACCTCCGCGATTTTACTAATCAGCATATCTGCGGCTGTGTTTTATCAGAAAAGCAGGGACCAAATACGGCTTGATCCGAAACAGGCATTGATTTCAGATCATTGGGAAGAACGATTTGCCGCTCTGAAGATGGTCGTTGCCGAAAAAAAGGATATTGCCGACTTTGATGTGAGCAAAATCATCGGAAGCCCTCATATCCTTGAACGCTACTGGCTGGTCAGGGCATTTGCTCAGAGCAGTTCGCCGAAGATATTCGATAATATGATAAAACTGCTCGATGATCCTCAGTTCAATGTGGCATATACCATGTATGCAGCTTTGGGCAACAAGAAAAATCCGAGAGCGGTTACTGAAATTCTGAAGCGAATCAGGGTGTCGGATAACTGGTATGTTCAGGGCTATGCCTATACCGCGCTCAGAAAATCGGGATGGGTTCAAAGCAGATCGGAAACAACGCGGAAATAAATTGCTGAGTTATTACGAGATAAGAAGACGCTCTGTAAGAACGACACGGAATAAGCCGGTAATTCATTTCCGGGTGGCAAATTAAATTATACATTGAAGCGGAAATTGACAATATCTCCGTCTTGGAACAGGTATGTTTTGCCTTCGAGTCTGACAGTTCCTTTTTTCCGGGCTTCCGCATAGTTTCCGGCATCCATCAAATCTTTATATGCCAACACTTCCGCACGGATAAAGCCTTTTTTGATATCCGAATGAATCACTTCGGCTGCATCAATTGCTGCTGTATTCTTTCGGATAGTCCATGCTCTTACTTCATCATCGCCTACGGTGAAAAACGACATCAATCCCAGAACTTCGTAAGATTTCCGAATCACCCGATCTGTCGCGGATTCGCTGATATGAAATTCCGATAAAAATTCCTTCGCGTCTTCCTCGGACATCTGTGCGATTTCCCGCTCCAGCTTGCCGCGAATCACCATACCGATTTCGTTCTCGAGCAGATTTCCGACATCCGGTAGAGCATCGTCATCCTCCGCGTTGTTGAATAAAATCATCATGGGTTTGGCAGATAAAAAGGCAAATCCTCTCAGAACCGGTGCTTTGGCAATATCAGGAAATCTTCTCAGAGGAATATCCTGCTCCAGATGCTTTTTGCATTCGATCAGCAGAGAAAGCTCTTCATTATCAATGGCTTTACCCCGCTTTTTATCCAATTCGATACGCTCCAGACGCTTTTCCACGACCAGCAGATCGGAAAAGATAAGCTCCTGATCCATCTTGAGAAAATCTTCATAAGGCTTGGGCGCGTCAGTACCGTAGCTGCTGAAATTCCGTATCGCGCAGATCAGTGCATCGCAATCTCTGATCGGTGTCAGAATATTCTGGTCTTTTTTCTTTTCCTGAGCCTGTATCCCCGGCAGAAAATATTCGATCTGAGCATATATCGTCTTTTTGGGTTTGTACATCCGGCTTAATATATCCACGCGCTCATCGGGAACATGAATTGCGGCAATGCGGTTTTCGGTTTTATTGGGAATATCTGAAATATTTCGGGTCAATGCCTCGAACAGAGTTGTTTTTCCTGCTCCTGCAAGACCGATAATTCCGAGTTTCATTTGTGTCCGACCTCCTGATAACAATTTCAGTCAGTATATCCTGAAATCCGGCGGGAGCAAAGAAAAAATTATGCGGGGCTTTCATGCCTGAAAAGTTTTTTCCAAAGATTATGAGAAGGGAGTGCAGTGCAAAAAATATTAATATGTGAGCAGCAGCCGATCCGCAACAATTTCTTCCTGAAGAGACTGTCCTTCCATCTGAAACCGCTTCAGCATGGAATGCCCGCAATTGACATAGATTTCTCTTCTGAACAGTTTGTCGGGAATGGGAAGATCGCAGTTCTGTCTGCCGGATTTTTTGGTTCCGTCTATGCTGAGAGCTACATAAACCCCCCGCTTTTTACATCTTTCGATAACTTTGAACAGATGTTCCAGAGAAAAACGCTGTCCTCCGTATAAAATGCTCTGACTGTGCCTATATGGCGGATCGCAGTAGATTAGATCGCCCTTCTCTGCCATGTTCATAATATCTTCATAGTCCGCATGGAAAAACTCCGTATATTTGATTCGCTTATGCCATTCGTCTGTTCGGCGGGAAAATTCTTCCGGTGATATGGGCTGATGAATGCCGCACGGGGTTGACATATATCCGTCATGACTTCGGAATCGGACAACTCCGCCGTAGCACGATCTGCACAGAAACAGCAGATCCGCCGCATTCGGCTCGGAATTATAAGCGTTTCTGATTTTTTCATATCCCTGTTTTTTATTTTCCGACATATACATCTGCCATCTTTCCTGATACCATTGTTTCAGGCGATTTGGATCATTGCGGAGTGTCTGCCATATTTCCGCAAGCGGTTTGAAAATATCGGAGCCGACCGAAGGATGATACGCGAAGGTACCCAGCACCGCGCCGCTTCCGAGAAACGGTTCGAAATATCTGCCGATATTTTGCGGAAAATATGAGATGATTTCGTGGGCAAATCGCTGTTTGCTGCCGATCCATTTCAGAAGCTGTGTTTTGAAGGGAGCAACATATCTTACGGGTTTGTTATCGAAAATATCGAACTGCATCATCATAAGTATAATCCTTGTACGGATAATCGGGAGTATCATATCCTGATTTGGGATATTCGTCAATATCAAATATAATATAAACATGAAAAGAAACTTGAATAGCCGTGAAAGAAAACTTCTGCAAGCATTGCTGAAAAAAACAAGACAGGATGCCGGTCTGCTTCAATCTGTCTTGGCAGAGAGGCTCGGACGCCCCCAATCTTTTGTCAGCAAATATGAATCCGGTGAGCGGCGTTTAGACCTGATTGAGCTCCGCGAAGTTTGTCAGGCTATGGGAATATCATTAGAAAATTTTATTATTCAATTTGAGGAAATATCGGATGAAGGCGGAGCGAAAGTTTAAAAAACAGCCAAAATCATTCTGGGCAAATGTCAGGCTCATCAGTCAGAAGGTCGGTTATACGGTAAAACATGAAAATATTGTGAAAATAACGACAATGGATGACATAAAAATTGCTTATACAG
>CAZMDM010000210.1:0-3148 GCA_964564775.1 uncultured Desulfonema sp.
ATATGCGGGATGATGCGGTCATGCTGGGCAGAATGCCGCAGGGAGCCGTTTTTTGGGACATGGAGACAGAGTCTGCAGGATTTGTGATGACGTTTCAGCGCAATTTCTCTGTCTTTCGTGCAGGATTTCACTATGCTACCGCAGAGATGACAGACGGACAACCTATTCCCGGCAACTTCATATTGCAGCCGATTTATTATCCCACTCCGACGGGTCCGATGCGTATTGCTGATGCGTATCAGCCTGATCCGATGAGTATCGGCGCATCTATCCGTCATCTTGTATATGTTCTGGGCTTTGATATTGATCTGGGGCATGATTTCCGTCTGCTGGCTGAATACGGAAATCATGCGATTCCTGATTACACGAGTATCTCCGGCACTCATGGCGGATATCTGGCTTTGCTGAAAAGCATCGGCAGATGGACACCGTATATTGCAGTTTCGGGGCTTTTGTCCGAAAAGAAAGCACGGGAATTATACAATGAGATCGACTCTCATCGGATTCAGGGACCCGCCGCGTTTCTGAATGCTACGCAGACGCAGATCGTTGACTCACTCAGAGTCTATGAGCAGCATACAATGGCTGTCGGGACTTCATATCATCTGACTCCGAAACAGAAAATCAAAGCCGAATGGGCGCGGACTCATGTCGGTGATATGTCGGGTTTTATTGATAACCCGCCGGGTCAGACGATTTCGGACACGGATATCAATGTTTTTTCAATTTCATACAGTTTTGTGTTTTAAGGAGAAAACACCATGAATCCAACCACTCCCGATATGATGGCTGCTGTCAGATTTCAACTGGAATGGCAAAGCGACCATGCCAGTCATACCGATATTTTTTATTCGGATCGGATCAATTTCTGGCGTGATATTTTTCCGAAAAAACTCTATGATGCACTGATGTATCGCTTTGTCGGAGACTGCACGGAAATGGTTTTCGCTCCGGGTGAGGTGCTTCCGAGATATCAGGCGGATAAACTGTTTGACATCAAAGCTTATCAGTTTGAAACGCTTTCGGGACCCGGAACACGCATCGAGCCTCGCGCCGGACGCTTTTATCCCAAAGGGCTGTTGAAAGATATTGCCAATGTGTTCAAAGAAAACACCGAACCGTTTCGCTGTGCCGAAGTCGGAAATACGACCATACGGGTTGATTTCAATCATCCCTTAGCCGGAAAAAAGCTTGTTTTGAAAACAACGGTCTGTGATATTATGCCCAAACATTCGGATCGGGGTGGCAGCCTGACGGACTGGATAGAGGCGATCACAACGGGTCCCGGTATTCAAGCCCGATGGCAGGGACATCCGACAGAATTTTTCAAAGATAATCCGTTTCATCGCGCAGATGAGAATCCTGACAGCCGTTTTTATGAAATGCCCAGATTTGTCAATCATATTGATGATACGGCAATCGGACATATCCGAACTCTTTACGGAAAACTGATTAAGCCACAGATGAGAGTGCTTGATCTGATGAGCAGTTGGACATCGCATCTTCCCAAAGAGCTTGAGCTTGCAAAACTGACAGGGCTTGGCATGAATGCGGAGGAATTGAAACGAAATGAGCGTTTATCCGATTATCTTGTCCATGATCTGAATGAAAATCCGAATCTGCCGTTTGAAAATAACAGCTATGATGCGGCAATATGCAGTGTATCCGTAGAATATATGACCAAACCATTCGAAATATTTGCAGAGATCGCAAGAATACTGAAGCCCGGCGGTATGTTTGTTCTGACATTTTCCAACCGCCGCTTTCCGCCGAAAGTGGTCAAAATCTGGGAAGAACTGCATGAATTCGAGCGCATGGGCTTGGTTATGGAATATTTTTTGCAAACAGAAAAATTCAACAATATTTCAACTTATTCTGTCAGAGGATATCCGCGTCCTGAAACAGACAAATATTATCCGCAGATGCTGACTTCCGATCCGGTATTTGCGGTATGGGGAATCAGAGCATAAATGGACAGGGAAGCCGTATTCAAAACATTGGTCAGAACAGACCCGTTCAATATGCTGGACACGGATGTTCTGAAATCGCTGTGTGAGAAAGTAAGTGTCAAAGAATACAGACCCGACACTTATGTATTCCGGCAGGGAGAAAAAAGTCAGGACTGCCTGTTTGTCATCGTATCGGGATTTGTGGAAATCACGGTAACGAATGATCGCGGCATCGAAACCGTCATCGGTCTTCGGCGGATTTATGATTTTTTCGGAGAAACCGTGGTGCTGTCCGGTGCGGACTATTCGGGTTCCGCGCGGGTCAAAGACGAGTTGTGCTGCTGCCTGATTTTGCGAAGAGATTTGGAAGAAATGCTCTATACATACCCGGAATTTTCTGGTTTTTTCTGCACCCTGCTGACCGAGCGTGTCCGAATGCTTTACAAAGAGGTGATTACGGAACGCTCTTATGACGCATATATTCCTCACGGCAATGTCGAGTCTTCCCTGTTCAGAAAGCGCGTCAGCGAGATTATGTCCTTTCCGGTCATTACCTGCCGCACTGGAGATCAGGTGGTTGCCGCTTCCAAAATCATGGCAGAAAAAGACATCAATGCGATTGTGGCTTTGGACAATGAAAACAGACCTAGAGGCATTCTGACCGAAAAAAGTCTGGTCAAATATCTGATTGCAGGGCAGTTGTATCCGATTGAGCAGTGCCGGGTCGAACATCTGATGCACAGCAATCTTGTCGAAATCGGACCCGAAGCCTTTATCGGTCAGGCATTGGTTGCCATGATGCGGAGCAAAACCAAGCATCTCATGGTAACAGAGCGTGGGGAACTGGTCGGTATTGTGAGTATGGTGGATCTGATGAAAACCCAGAGTACCGGGACCATGCTCCTTACCCGCGATAGCGAATCCCAGCCGACAATGGACGGACTTGTCTCCGTGAGCCGGGAAATCGCGGAAATTCTGAATGTGATGATTGCCGAAAAATCATCAGTGCATGAAATTTTCGATGTGATGTCGGAACTCCATGAGCGGCTGACCCGCAGAATTATTCAGTTATCCGAAGAACAGATGAGAGCCGAAGGCTTTGGTCCTCCGCCTGCGGATTACTGCTGGATCAATATGGGAAGTGCCGCGCGCTATGAGCAGACCTTTGGAACCGATCAGGATAATGCGCTGATTTATGC
>CAZMDM010000211.1:0-3703 GCA_964564775.1 uncultured Desulfonema sp.
TACGGCTTGGGGCGCGATGGGAAATGTACTGGAATCACTGACGATTCTGACAAAAAACTGAGAAAAACAGGTTATTTCGAGGGAACAACTGACAATCTGCTATCGCCATCTTGCCTATCCCGAACGCGGAGACTTTGGCAAAGAAATCGTGATTTTGGACGGATGCTTCAGGCTTCAGCCCGCAGATGCGCGAATTTTGAAGGAAGAGGCATCTGAAATCATTAAACTTCGTCGTAGCAGACAACCGACTCGTCTTCCGAGTGCAGGCTGTTTTTTCAAGAATCCGGGGATTGAGAAGAGTGCGGGACAACTGATAGATATGGCAGGATTCAAAGGCAAAGCAGTCGGAGGAGCGCAGGTGTCTGAAAAACATGCCAATTTCATTGTCAATCGCGGAGGAGCTACGGCTTCGGATATTCTGAAACTTTCCGAGATGATACAGGAAAAGGTTCATACCTTGTTCGGTGTGATTTTGGAGCCGGAGGTCAGAATTGTCGGATAACAGGCGAGTTCGCAGAAAGCATGAGCATCGCAGACAGTTTTCGGATCAACTGCCCCTGATGCGGCAGGTAATGATATTTTTTATAAAATTGATGCCGGATATGTTTGTGCTGTGCATGATGAGTGTGATGCTGCTTTGGGGATATGATTATGCGACAACCGCAGAATATTTCGGCGCAGAAGATATTGAAATTATGGGTATTCGCAGATTGTCTTCCAAAGATTTGCTGAAAGAGGCGGGAATTGACAGAGGTGTGAATCTGCTGTCCGTAAATTTATCGCTGATTCGCAAACGCCTGCTGAACAATCCGTGGATCGCCGAAGCCGAAGTCAGACGCTTTCTGCCATCGGGAATTCAGATCAGCATCAAAGAGCATGAACCATTGGCAATATTGGACATGGGGCGGAAATTCATTCTGAATACCGAAGGAACAATGTTCAAAGAATGGGCTCCGTCTGATCCGCAGTGGCTGCCGGTGGTTACCGGACTCAATTTTTCGGATATCGGGATTGACGGCGAGCATTCGGAGAAATCTTTTCAGGCGGTGATGGAGATTCTGGCTATGGGAAGCGCGCCCAAAAGCTTTATCCCAAATCATACGATCCGGAGGATACATGCGGATCAGGAAATGGGAATCAGTTTATATTTATCGGAAGGTGTTAAGGAAATCAGGCTCGGATATGGCAATTACGGGGAAAAATATGAGAAGCTGAGACGTATCTTTACATATCTCAAAGAAAAACAAGGTGATATATCTGCTCATAGCATAGATGTGAACGACATCGGAAAAATTATCATCAACCCCATAAAGACCGAATCATTAGCCGGGGAATCATAGGAGGTTTGAGGTGCAGGGTCAGGAAGATATTGTTGTCGGGCTGGACATCGGTACGACCAAAATCTGTGCGGTAGTGGGAGAGCTTGCCGGAAATGAGATCAATATTATCGGTATCGGAACGCATCCTTCGGTCGGTCTGAGAAAAGGGGTGGTGGTCAATATCGAATCAACCGTCAATTCTATCAAAAAAGCTGTGGAAGACGCTGAACTGATGGCTGGTGTGGAAATCTCTTCCGTGTACGCGGGAATTGCCGGCGGACATATTACCGGCTTCAACAGCCGGGGAATTATTGCCATCAAAAGCAAGGAAATTACGCAGCATGATGTGGATCGGGTGATTGATGCTGCCCGTGCGGTGGCAATTCCGATGGATAGAGAAGTGATTCATGTATTGCCTCAGGAATTTATCGTGGATGATCAGGCAGGCATCATCAATCCTGTGGGCATGGCAGGCGTGCGGCTGGAGGCAAGAATCCATATTGTTACCGGAGCGGTTACATCCGCACACAATATTGTCAAATGTGCGAATCGCGCGGGATTGGATGTATCGGATATTGTTCTGGAATCGCTGTCATCCGGCGAAGCTGTTTTGTCGGAAGACGAAAAGGAACTCGGAACCGCTTTGATTGATCTGGGCGGCGGAACCAGCGATCTGGCGATATTTTCCAATAAAAATATTCGGCATACCTTTGTTCTGGCGCTCGGAGGCAACAATCTGACCAATGATATTGCCATTGGTCTGCGTTCTCCTTTGGCAGATGCGGAGATGATCAAGAAAAAATACGGAACCTGTTCTTCCCGCAATATCCGCCCTGAAGATATCATCGAGGTGCCGGGCATGGGCGGACGGAAACCCCGAAAATTACAGCGTCAGATTTTGGGGGAAATTTTAGAACCGCGCATGGAAGAAATTTTTACCTTAATCCGCCGGGAAATTCATCGGGCAGGTATGGAAAATGCGGTAGCATCCGGCATTGTGCTGACCGGAGGCTGCGCGCTGCTGGATGGCGTTACCGAAGTTGCGGAATCCGTGTTCAAACTGCCGACCCGTCTGGGAAGACCCAGAGGCATCGGAGGCTTGGTGGATGTGGTCAATAATCCCATGTATGCAACCGGCGTGGGTTTGGTACTGTTCGGCGCAAAACATCAGAGCGAAAAGAAATTCAGGATTCGTGACGGCAATATTTTCAACCGCGTGATGAATCGGATGAAAAAATGGTTCAAAGAGGTGATGTGATGCAGGAGGTGAGATAATGTTCAGTTATGTGGAAAACGGCGGTGAAAAAACCGCGCGAATCAAAGTGATCGGGGTCGGCGGAGCAGGCGGAAATGCGATCAACAATATGATCTCTTCGAATCTGAGGGGCGTCAGTTTCATCGTTGCCAATACCGATATGCAGGCACTCGGCATATCCAAAGCACCGGTCAAAATTCAGATCGGCGACAAACTGACCGAAGGCTTGGGCGCGGGCGCAAATCCCCATATTGGCAGAGATGCCGCGCTCGAAAGCTCGGAAGCCATCCGCAATGCGTTGAAAGACAGCCACATGGTTTTTATTACCGCAGGATTCGGTGGAGGAACCGGCACGGGCGCAGCTCCGATTATTGCCGAAATATGCCGGGAACTCGGTGCGCTGACTGTAGGCGTAGTTACCAAACCCTTTTCATTCGAAGGCAAAAAAAGACTGAGACAGGCGGAAGAAGGCATTGAGGCATTACGGGAAATTGCGGATACGGTCATTACTATTCCCAATGACCGGCTGCGGGGTCTTGCATCCAAGAATGCGACATTATTGGAAATGTTCAAAAAAGCCGATGAAATTCTGCTGCATTCGGTCAAAGGCATTACCGACCTGATTATGATGCCGGGTCTGGTGAATCTGGATTTCGCGGATGTCAAAACCACCATGTCCAAATCCGGTTTGGCAATCATGGGCATCGGCAGCGCCAGCGGTGAAAACCGGGCAACTGAAGCTGCGGAACGAGCCATTTCCCATCCTCTGCTGGAAGATATTTCGATTTCGGGCGCGAAAGGTGTGCTGATGAATATTACCAGCACCAGCGATTTGACCATGGAAGAAATGACCGAAGCATCGGAACGCGTGTATAACGAAGTCGGCGAAGACGCGGAAATCATTTGGGGTGCGGTGATTGATGACAGTCTGGGGGATGAAATGCGGGTTACGGTAATTGCCACCGGCATCGGCAGTTCCGAATCTTCGATAGCAGAGATTCCCAGAAGCAGAAAAGCACTGAGCCGAGGCGGGATCGAATATCCGCCGTCTCGAAAAAGTTTCAGAGAGGAAAAACAAGCTGTTGTCAAAGAAGAACCCAAGCTTCAGCCGGTTGAGCCGCCCCGGAAA
>CAZMDM010000212.1:0-2147 GCA_964564775.1 uncultured Desulfonema sp.
ATTGACGATATACATCAGATCGTATCTGAAAAAACAGCATCACCCCTTTGCCGGAATTATCCGTATCCTGCAATCCCAATTTTGTCAATCGTTTTTTTGAAAATGAAATCATATCGATAAGTTTTGATCTCAGTCCCCAGACTGTTCATTTACAGATAAAGATGTTTATAAAACAGCTGTAAAACCTAGAAAAAAGTTATGCAGATTTATGAATATTATGATAAGGACGCTGAGGGGGGATTCAAACAGAATGCAGTTTCTCTACAGAGATGCTTCTCCGACCTGACGGTATTTGTATGCAATGTGATCCGCAATGATATTGAACATCAATGTGAATAAAAACAGAACAATGCCGGTTGCAAACAACGCATAATAATGTTCTCCTCGAAACGGTGCTTCCGCCATTTCAGCCGCAATACTCGCGGGCATGGGGCGTACCGGATCGAATAAGGATGTCGGAATCATTGCTGCACCGCCCGCGACCATCAGCACGACCATTGTTTCTCCGATGGCTCTGGACATGCCCAGAATAATTGCGGTGCTGATGCCGGAAATCGAAGCCGGAATAATCACTCGGATCAGTGTTTCCCAGTGAGTCGCGCCCAGCGCCATAGAGCCTTCTTTTAATGCGGACGGAACACTGTAAATCGCATCTTCGGACAAGCTGCATATCGTAGGAACCGACATGAATGCCAGCATCAGTGCGGCATTGAACAGGTTCAAGCCTGTGGCAAGTCCGAAAGTTTGCTGAAGAAACGGTGCGACAATCACCATGCCGAAAAAACCGATAACGACTGATGGCAGCGCTGCCAGAAGTTCCACTATCGGTTTGACGATTTCAGCCACCCGCTTGGAAGCCAGTTCTGCAAGATAAATCGCGGTCATCACTCCCAGTGGGATTGAAATCAGTGCTGACACAGCAGTTACGAGTATCGAAGCCAGAATCAGCGGAAAAATGCCGAAGTCCGGCGGACTTGATGTCGGATACCAGTATTTTCCGAAAACGAATTTCGATACCGATATTTGTTTGAAAATCGGTAGCCCTTCCATAAACAAAAAGACCATAATCATAAACAGGATGGCAATCGAAACCGTTGCCACACTCAGGAATATGATCCGTACCGATTGTTCTGTTCTCTGACGCATAAAATTCCTTTCAACTCATCTCTTTAATCAGATTTTTCACACATTCTCTGATCTGATCTCTTACAATCCGAGTCTGTGCCAGTTTCTCTTCATGAGTTCCTTCAAACGAAGAGGGATCCGCGAAGCTCCAGTGCCGGCGTTTGACAATTCCCGGGAATATGGGGCATTGCTGTCCCGAAGATTCATCGCATACGGTAATCACATAATCATAGAGCCTGCCCTGTTTGAAAAATTCGAACACGCTTTTGCTGGTATTGCCGGAGATATCCATGCCGTCTTCTTTCATCACTTCGACAACCAGCGGATTCAGTTTTCCGGGTTCGAACCCAGCGCTTTCGGCTTCAATGCGATCTTTGCCGAACTTTTTCATGTATGCTTCAGCCATCTGGCTGCGTGCGCTGTTATGAATGCACACGAACAATATTCTGATCTTTCTCACGATGATCCCGTTTCCTGTCCAGTTTTGATTTGATGGAAATATAATCGGAAATTGTTAGGATTGTGTTAATATTTTATTAAAAAGTGATGAATGCTGGAAAAAGTTACTCTGCTGACGTGCAAAAAAAACATCCGATTAGATGTGCAATTCACGCGTATCGTTTATCCGGAAATCAGGGCTGTTGAATTCTCAGTTGACATTCTGAAAAATAACTTCTATTACGAATAAAAAATCATTCCGTAATAGAGGGATTATCATGATGCTGAAAAGTTCTCCGGCTGAAATAATATTCTTCTGTTTTCGGGATTGAGAGGACAGAATATGACTATTGAAAAAAAACTGCTGGTGTTGGTTGACGGCTCCGAACGATCTATACAAACAGCTGAATATGTAAAGAATTTTATCCCGGTAGAGAATACTCGGATTGTGCTGTTTCATGTTTTCGGAGGCATACCGGAGGAATATCGGGAGCTGGCAAATGATCCGACCTGCATTGATTCGGTTCATCGTCTGAAATATCTGGAATCAGAGCAGAAAAGAAAACTCCGGGAACATCTGGAAC
>CAZMDM010000213.1:0-8543 GCA_964564775.1 uncultured Desulfonema sp.
ATAAGAGGTAATGCCGTGTGTCAGCGCATGTGCCACCACATCCAAAGGTCCGGCAAAGGGCTGCCCGTCTCCGAACTACATCATCTGAGTTTCGGAATTCCAAAACGCATTGTCGTAATCTTCGCCCACTCGAAGCACCCCGAAAATGGAGGATCCGCGATCATCTATGGCATTGCGGCTATTGCGCTCCCGGACATAGTCATACGTTTCGGATAGACAGCATGCCCACGTTACCGCGTCTTTAATCCATCCCGTAGTTCGGCTGTTCGATGTAACATAATACGGATCGGCATCTTCGGAATTTTTCATATCCAAAATCATGATCGCTCCGTAGGTGGATTTGACAGACGGAGGCTTTGACGAAGTGTTGTACATGGCTTTTCCGGTATTGACCATGTAATATTTTCCGCTGTCTTCCCAAAGATTGAGGGTTCTGGCATTACCAAACAGATCAACGCCGGTTCCGGTAACGCTTCCGCTCATCACCGTATTATATGAACTCAGAATATCTCCGGTGATGGCATCCACAACAATGAGCCAATGAGCGGTCGGCGGCATATCCATCTCTGTTTTCCATGCCAGCCGGGAAGGTTTGTCGCCGGGCGCATAAATAATCAGTTCCGGTGTTTTGGCAAATGCACTGCTGCCGGATACAAGATGTTTCCGGGCAAGATCAATTGCCTGATCCGCGCTCAGAGCCGGCATTGTAACCAGCTTTTTGGGAGTTTGTACAAATGCACCGTTGAGCAGATCAACTTCACCATCAGAGGTCAGGTGAACCGTCATTTCGGAGGGCCATACCGGAATATTCCGAAACTGCTGAGAAAATCGCAGATGCCGCCGTCCCAGCCCGTCTTCCAGAGTTTGAGCGAGTTTCAGTTCTGCATCGGGGTTGCAAATCCCCAGTATATTGCGATTGGCTCTAAGAAAACTCCGTACGGTTGTTTCATCATCGCTTCTGCTTCGGGATTTTCGCAAGCCAGACGGAGCAACCCTGATCTGCATGGCTGTATTGGTATTCGGACGGAGTCTGATATCCATATTGTTATCAGATTCTTGTCGAATCGTCCGCCGCGAGCGCTGTGTCGTAATCTGTCGCTTTGAAGAAGATGCTTTGTAGTGATCCAAAGCATTTCTGAACTTCGTGAATCGTTCAAGCATTTCCGCATTTGCTTCCGAAGCCTGAGAACTGTTGATGAGTTCCGGTGCAATAGCAGCATTTTTTTTGAATAATTCAGGCGTTACCTTTACCGCGTCCATGCTCTTTTCCAAAGCATTGACCGATCCGCTTATCATCAGCGATACAGCGATACATATTATAATGACATATCGTCTGAACATGACAGACCTCCTTATTTCATTTGGGGAATGCCCAAACTGTGAACAGCAGACAGTTTTGCCAGCATTTCTCCGCCGTGTGCATCAATAAAAATTTCCCAAGCCTGCGTAACCCCTGCATTGGCAGATACCCGATATGCCAGATGCGGTTTTGACGAGTTATCGGAAAAAATCATCAGTTCAGACCGGCAATTGGGACAGTCCTGACGATTCAGTTCCTGAGCCGCCTTGCGAAACGCCTCTGCCTCGGTCAGTTTCGGCTGAATCACAAGACCTGAGGGCGTGGGAATGTATCTCGCTTCCACAAGATATACCTGATTGAAACGATTGAGATGAACAATCATTTCCGATGACTTTACCGGAATTCCCATAAAAAACTGTGAAAACCGGATATGCTTCTGCCCCGAACCTTCCACATTGAATGACATCAGCCGGAGTTCTTCCGAAGGCTGTTGAAGTTTGAATAGTGAGCGATATGTCGAAAGAAATTCAAGCGCAATATCGCTGAAACGGTTTTCGGATTGCAATTGCTGAAATGATGTATCGGATTGCAGATATTGTGAAAGGTTGCTGCCTTCTATCCTGAAAATACTGCCATTTCGCTCATCATATCTCACTACCGCATCTGCCGGAAGCCTGACTTCCGGTCGGGGCTGAGGGACTGATCGTGCGGCGTCTTTTTTCATCTGTACCTGATTTTGGCAGCCTGAAAGAATAAATAGCGCTATGTACACCAAGACAATATGCTTCACCATAACCTTCTCCTTATCGTTGAGGTTGATATTTCAATATCAATGTGTTTCCAAAGCCTCGCCGCGAGTCAGTAGGGTTCCCAATTCTGCAGCCAGCATCGCGAAAATAATCAACCCGGCTCCGAGATATTGCCTGCTGTTGAGCAGTTCGCCGCCGATCATATAGCTGAAAAACACCGAAGATACTGGCTCCATTGCATAGATCAGCGATGCCTTGGTGGGTGTGGTGTATTTCTGCATTCCGGTCTGTACCAGAAAAGCGATCACCGTAGCAAACACTCCGGTTAAAACCACAGCAAATATCAGTTGCGGATTCCACTGCTGCGGCAATGTGCAAGGTTCGAATAGCAGAGATGCCACCGTTGATAAGACAAATACCACGACAATCTGAATCGTGGTCAGCAGTACCGGATCGTGTTTTCTTGAATAGCTGTCTGTCAGGATAATCTGAAGCGAGCAGAATACCGCATTCAGAAGCACCAGAAATTCGCCTTTGGAAATCGCAATGCTTTCATTCAAGGTAATCAAGCCCAATCCCATGCAGGAAATCAGCACGCCGATTATCGAGGCATGATTCGGTTTCTGCCTGAGAATGATCGCGGAAAATATCGGTACAATCACCACATACAATCCTGTAATAAATGCGGTAACCGACGCGGGCGTATATTTTAAGCCTACGGTCTGAAACGCAAATACCAGAAATAGTATCAGCCCCAGAATCGCGCCATCTTTCAGCAATTTCAGACTGATATGCTTCAGACGCTTTACACAGAGCAGAAGCAACAGAGCCGAGGCTACGGCAAATCTGATGCTCAGAAATGAAAATGTCGGGATATTTTCAATGGCTTGTTTGATAACAATAAAAGTGCTTCCCCAAATCACTGCGATCAGCAGAAGGGAAGCGTCCGAAATCAGTTCCTGTGTTCTGATGTTGAAGTTTTTCATTGATGATGTCCGTTTTTTCGGAAATGAATCTCCATGTCATTATATGTCTCCGAGTTTATTCAAATCTCGGTAATTCTGTTATATCCTGTGAATCTCGCCTCGGAATATTCTGACAATTTTTTCAGGTCAATCCGTTTCAGGATATCAATCGTTATCGGTCGTTTTGCATCGGAAAATATCAGTGATTTCAGAAATTTCTGACAAATTTCAGAGTTCAGAAGCTTTTCTGCGGAATATGCTTCGTTTTCGGAAGAAGCGGAGATAAAATAACAGGTATCATCCACCATGATCGGCTTATCCCAAAAACTTCCGATCACTAAAAATTTCAAAGATTTATACAAAGCGGAAATTGCCACTTTCCAAGGGGAAAAGCTGTAATCTCCGATTCCGAAAACAGAAAATCTCGGTTTTTTGCGATAGATAATGCTTTTTCGCTTATCCAGTATATCTGCATATTCTTCGAGATATGCCCAGAGTTTGGGAGCTTTCTGTCGTATATGCAACGTATTATCTCCGACTTTTTTCTGAGTCAGAATCACATGTTTTCGGGGATTGAGACGTCTGTTTCCGATATCTGAGGATTTGAGCAAAGGATATACATACTCCTGTTCAATGTGTACTTTTTTCCCGAATCCGTTGATAAAACAACCTTTGTCATAATAAAGCTCCATGACTTTCGACGCGTCATGTTTGATACCCGACCTCCATTGATAATGCTTATCTCCTTCAATAAATTTATATTTCTGATACTCCTCAAGATCGGCAATCAGTTCATTCCGATAAATCCCCAGTGTCGAAATTTTACTTTCGAAATTCAGTTCCGAATACATAACCGCATGTTTTGTAATGGATTTTCCCGAATAGCTTATAAACAGACAGGCTTCGACAGAGACATCGCAAGATTTTTTTGCATCAATCCGATGCAGAGATGAATCATGAATGTTTATATCATTTTCCCATAACTGTTTCAATACTTTTCTGGCTGTGGCAGTTTTGCAGAGCATCGCCACGCAGACAGGCTGATTTTGTATGCTTTCGATGATTTTTATCAATATCCATTCGGCAATATCGAAATTGGCTTTGCCGGTTTTGGCTGCAAATCCGCTCCGGAGATGGAAATTCGATTTTTCAGGCAGATTTCTGCTGTTCAACGCGCTTAATGCCGAATTGGTAACCCATGGCGGATTGCCGATAATCAGAAGTGTTTCATGGGTTAAGCCGGAAAAAAAGCCTTTCCAGTCTTTGGCAAAAAAATCGGCTGCTTCAAAAAAACAATTGTCATTTTTCAATGTTTTTTTAAGAATATCTATGTATTTCCGATTAATATCAAAGCCGTAATATTTTATATCGCCCTTAAACACCGATAATGCTGCCTTGATAAAACTGCCGGTTCCGCAGTTGGGTTCTATAATCACAGAAGGATTCGGAAATAAATTTTTAATGAATGTACTGACCCGAAGCGCCAAGTCTTCAGGCGTCTGAAAGTCGCCGTATTCGATTTGTTCTTTCATATTTTTTACGAGTTACGCAGTTGAAAAACTGAGTTGAAAATGTTATTAGGGTATGAGTTACGCAGTTGGATTTCAACTCCTTGAATCCATTAATGTTGTAAAATTTAACACTAAATAAAATCAGTATCTTACATTTCAAGTGCGTAACTCCTATTATGGTCGCATGCTTAGAAACTCCTGTCAATCATTAAAATTTAAAAAACTGTCCGAACTATTGATTGACAAACATGACTGCCATGACTAATCTGTAAAAATCAGATCGTGAGTCTGAAATGATGAAGGAGGGTGTTTCCCATGGTTGAAGTAACAAAATCGGCGACCCAGCAGATTGCCGATTATTTCAAAGGCAGACAGGTGTCGCCGATCAGAATATTTTTAAATGAAGGCGGATGAGGCGGTCCATCGCTGGCAATGGCTCTGGATGAGCCGAGAGTCGAGGATAAGACATTTGATATTGACGGTTTCAAGTATCTGGTGAATAACGATTTTCTGGAAAAAGCAAAGCCTATCAAAGTCGACTTTATGCACTTCGGATTCAAGATCACATCTTCGCTCGAGTTGGGCGGCGGATGTTCTTCTTCGGGATGCGGCAGCAAAGGCTGCGGGTGTTAGACTGAATATATAACTTTTGCATATCAGAGGGCGGCAATTTTCACAGTGCTGCCCTTTTTTATTTTATTGACAAATAAACTCGTTGTGAGTAAAAACGCTGAAGGAGGATGTTTCCATGCTCGAAGTAACCCAATCGGCAACCGATCAGATTGCCGAATATTTCAAAGGCAAACAGGTGTCGCCGATACGGATATTCTTAAACGATGGCGGCTGTTGTGGTCCATCGCTGGCAATGGCTCTAGACCAAGCCAGAACCGATGATAAAGTATTTGATATTGGTGGCTTTAAGTATCTGGTGGATAATGATTTTCTGGAACATGCAAAGCCTATCAAGGTTGATTTTACACAATTCGGATTCAAGATCAGCTCTTCGCTTGAGTTGGGCGGAGGGTGTTCTTCTTCGGGATGCGGCAGCAAAGGCTGCGGATGTTAAGATCATATCAGAGGGCGGCATTTTCGGTGTTGCCCTCTGTTTATTGAACTGATTTCTGATACGGAGATAAAAATGGCATTGGTGGATTATACGACAGATGAGCATGTTGCGGTGGTGAGTTTAAACTCCGGCGAAAACCGCTTTAACCCCGAATTTATCAACACCTTTCTGGATGTTTTGGACAAGATCGAAAAAAATACCCAAGCTACGACATTGGTGGTCAAATCTTCTCACGACAAAATATTTTCCAACGGACTGGATTTGGAATGGCTGATGCCGGTGGTTCAGAAAAAACAGACTCAGGTGGCAAAAGACTTTTTTTATCTGCTCAACAAATTGTTCAAACGAACCCTGACCTATCCGATGGTAACAATTGCGGCAATCACCGGACATGCGTTTGCCGGCGGAGCGATCTGGGCATCGGCTTTCGATTTCCGATTCATGCGCTCGGACAGAGGCTTTTTCTGCATCCCGGAAATTGATCTGGGCATTCCGTTTCTGCCCGGCATGATCGCGCTGCTCAAAAAAGCCATTCCCGAATACAAATTCGAGGAACTGCATTACACCGGAAAACGCATCACTGCCGATGAATGCAAGGCACATCACATTGTTACGGATTCCTGCCATATCGATACGCTGATGAATACCGTCATGGCGTTTGCCAAAAGCGTCAATAAGCGGCGTGAAGTTACCCGTCAGATGAAACTGAGGCTGTATAAAGACATTATCCATGCACTGGAAGTAGAAGATATTTCCTATATCGAATCAGGAACATTTCATATTGCCTGATAGCGAGGTAAGATTATGAAAATATTCATCAGCGGCGGACTCGGATTTGTCGGAAAGCAGTTATCGGAATTGCTGCTGAATCAGGGACATGAGGTGTTTGCAAGCGGCTCTCGTCCTGATCCGAAGATCATCCGGCATAATCATTTTCAGTATGTTCAGGCAGATACCCGATATCCCGGCGAATGGCAGAATGCGGTTCGGGAAGCGGATGCCGTGGTGAATCTGGCGGGCAAAAGCATTTTCAATTACTGGACAAAATCCTACAAGCAACTGATGTATGACAGCCGGATTCTGACCACAAGAAATATTACAGATGCGCTGGCAAAAGATCGGAAAGTGGTTTTTTGCAGCGCGTCCGCGGTCGGATACTACGGAGATCGGGGTGAAGAAACGCTTACAGAAGCAGCTTCCAATGGCTCGGATATTCTGGCAAAAATTGCCAAAGACTGGGAAGATGAAGCCTTCAAAGCAGAAAAAAAAGGCGCGAGAGTTGCTGTCATGCGGTTCGGCGTGATTTTAGGCAAAAGCGGCGGTGCAATGAAGCAGATGCTTCCGGCATTCCGTTTCGGGCTTGGCGGACCTGTGGGCAGCGGCAAGCAATGGTTTCCGTGGATCCATATCGAGGATTTGCTGTCTGCCATTATGCTGATATTGAATAATGAAAATATCAGCGGCAGGCTGAATTTCTGCGCGCCTCAATCCGTGCGTCAGGGCGATTTTGCCAAAACATTGGGAAAGGTATTGTGCCGTCCGGCAATCCTGCCAGCTCCCGCGTTTGTTCTCCGCACGGTTTTGGGAGAATTCGGAGCAACCTTGTTAAGCAGTCAGAAAGCAGTTCCGTCGAAACTATCGGAATACGGGTTTTCGTTCAAATATCCCGATATTCAGTCGGCTCTTGAGGAAATTACGGGAAAGAGGGGATGATATGTGGGGTACAGTCTTGATATTTATTGCAGTTCTGGCTGCATTTCTGTTTTTCTGGATCGTGTTTTACAAAAAAGAAACTTCCGACAAACCGACAACGTATAGTTGTCATCACTGCAATGATAAGGATTGCAGCTGCTCCAAAGAAGATGCTTCCGCAAAATGACAGATTCATGCCGAATCTGAAAAAAATCCATCCTCATCATAAATCATCCATACCGCAAATCATACAAAAGGACGTAAACCATGTGGAATTGAAGAAAATTTCAGAATAAGAATGGAAAAAGAGAGGATAGAAAAAGAGCAGATACACGCAAATACCTTTGTCGGTACACCGTCCGCAGAAGAACTCATCCACAAAATCTGCTCTGACTATCGTGATTACAAGCACCATCAATAGATGGGGTGCGTAATTCACGACTGTCGGTCGCACTGAAATAAATTTCCGGACTGAAAGCTCAACTGTTTAAGCAGGCTTCGGTTTATAGCCGGGCGATTTATCGCTCGGTTATTTTTCAGATTCGATATTATACAAGAGGCAGGAAGGTGAAGTCTGACGTTCTTACGTTTTTTATGCTTGACATTACAGTTGATTACGGCTATAAAATTTGAATTTATCTTTTTTCAAGCCTACCCAATCACTCACTATCTTGTGATGAATCCCAAAAAAACGGAGAAGGAGATGTAATGGAATCCGTAGAACTGCTTCAAAAATTGGAACAAAAAAACAAACAGGCGTTGGAAGGGGGCGGCGCCAAACGCATTGCGAAACAGCATGAAGCCGGAAAACTGACCGCCCGTGAGCGTATTGACAAGCTTTTGGACAACGGCACTTTTGTAGAAATTGACCGTTTCAAGGCGCATCGCTGCACTGATTTCGGCATGGATAAAGACAAAACTTTGGGAGATGGTGTCGTAACCGGCTACGGCATGATTCATGGCAGACAAGTATTTGTATTTGCTCAGGATTTTACGGTGTTCGGCGGTTCTCTGTCTTTGGCACATGCGGAAAAAATCTGCAAAGTCATGGATATGGCAATGAAAGTCGGCGCGCCGGTGATCGGGCCTTCGGATTCCGTCGGCGCGGTCATTCAGGGAGGAGTGATGATCCTTGCCGGATACGCGGAACTCTTCTTACGCAAAGTCATGGCATCCGGCGTCTTTCCTCAGATTACCGCATTCATTGGCCCTTCTTACGGCGTCGCAGTGTCTTCGCCTTCACTTAACTTTTCTCGTAAC